>NZ_JBFBJL010000011.1:0-194514 GCF_040686075.1 Streptomyces sp. NPDC086519 | reverse complement strand
GCCCCGGCCCGGGCACCCGCGGCGGCCCACCGGCCGCCCGCCGCGACGCCTACTTCGACAACGCGAAGTACCTGGCGATCGTGCTCGTGGCCGTCGGGCACGCCTGGGAGCCGCTGCGCTCGGACAGCCGTACCGTCACCGCGCTCTACACGTTCGTGTACGCCTTCCACATGCCGGCGTTCATCGTCATCTCCGGCTACTTCTCCCGCGGCTTCGACGCGAGCCCGGCCCGCATCAGGCGGCTGGTCACCGGGGTCGCCGTGCCCTACGTGGTGTTCGAGGTCGCCTACACCCTCTTCACCCGGTGGAGCGACCACGCCCCGGACCGCGAGATCAGCCTGCTCGACCCGCTGTATCTGACCTGGTTCCTGGCGGCCCTGTTCATCTGGCGGCTGACGACGCCCCTCTGGCGGCTGCTGCGGTGGCCGCTGCCCGTGGCGCTCGTCATCGCCGTGCTCGCGAGCCTGTCGTCGTCCATCGGCAACGACCTCGACCTCCAGCGGGTCCTGCAGTTCCTGCCGTACTTCGTGCTCGGCCTGTGCCTGCGGCCGGAGCATTTCGGCCTGCTGCGCCGGTGGAGCGTGCGGGCGGCCGCCGTACCCGTGGTCGTCTGCGCCCTCGGCGTGGCGTACTGGTCGGTGCCACACCTGGGGTACCGCTGGTTCTTCCACCGGGACAGCGCCGAGCAGCTCGGCGTGCCCGCCTGGTACGGGCCCGTCATGACCCTGGCCACCTTCGGCTGCTCCCTGGTGCTGGCCGCCTGCTTCCTCGCCTGGGTCCCGGGCCGCCGCACCTGGTTCACCGCCCTCGGCGCGGGCACGCTCTACGGCTATCTGCTGCACGGCTTCGTGGTGCAGGGCGCCAAGCCCGCCCACTGGTACGACCCGGCCTGGATGCACGGCCCGCTGGGCGCGGTGACGGCGACCCTCGTCGCCGCCGTGGTGGTGACCCTGCTGTGCACACCGCCGGTGCGCCGGGTCTTCCGGTGCGTCCTGGAGCCCCGGATGGAGTGGGCGTTCCGGGGCCGGGAGGGCGGCCGGGCACAGGACGGCAGGCGAAACGCCGCACGGGTCCTTTCCGGGAGCCGCTGAACCGGCGAATATGCCGCACCATGGACATTCTGCTCGTCGCGAGCGCGTTCAACAGCCTGTCCCAGCGGGTCTACGCCGAACTGTCCGACCTCGGCCACCGGGTGGACGTCGTCCTCGCCGGCCAGGGTCCCGACGCCGTCCGCGGCGCCGTACGGGACCGGCGGCCGGAGCTGATCGTCGCGCCGATGCTGAGGGCGGCGCTTCCCGAGGACGTCTGGCAGGGACACACCTGTCTGATCGTGCACCCGGGACCGCCCGGCGACCGGGGCCCCTCCGCCCTCGACTGGGCCATCGCCGATGAGGCGGCCGAGTGGGGGGTGACCGTGCTCCAGGCCGAGGCGGCCATGGACGCGGGCGCGGTCTGGGCGAGCGAGCCGTTCCCGGTGGCGCCGGTCGGCAAGAGCGACCTCTACCGCGGCGAGCTGGCCGACGCCGCCCTCACCGCCGTCCACCAGGCCGTACGACGGTACGCGGACGGCTCCTACAAGCCGCGGCCGCAGAGCGATCCCGCGATCCACGGGCAGGTCGTCTGGCGGGACGTCTTCCGGCAGGAGCGGCGCCGGATCGACTGGGCGGCCGACGACACCGCGACGGTGCTGCGCAAGCTGCGCGGCGCCGACTCGCGGCCGGGGGTGCTGGACGAACTCCTCGGCCGTGAGGTGTTCCTGCACGGCGGTCACCCCGAGGACCGACTGCGGGGGGAGCCAGGGGAGGTGCTGGCGACCCGGGCGGGCGGCGTCTGCCGGGCCACCCGTGACGGCGCCGTCTGGATCCCGGAACTGCGCCCCCGCAGGAACTCCGGCGACCGGGCCCCCTTCCGCCGCCCCGCCACCGACGTCCTCGCCGCCCCGGACCTCCCCGAGAGCCCGGTCCCGCTGGAACTGCCCGCGGACCGCCGCACCTGGACCGACATCCGCTACCGGCAGCACGGCGACGTCGGCCTCCTCACCTTCTCCTTCCCCGGCGGCGCGATGAGCACCGGCCACTGCCGGCGCCTGCTGGCCGCCTACCGGTACGCCCTCGCCCGGCCCACCCGGGTCCTGGTGCTCGGCGGCCGCCGCGACTTCTTCTCCAACGGCATCCATCTCCACGTCATCGAGGCCGCCCCGGACCCCGCCGAGGAGTCCTGGACCAACCTCAACGCCATGGACGACCTGGTCGAGGCCGTGCTGCGGACCACCGACCGGCTCGTCGTGGCCGCGCTCGGCGGGAACGCGGCGGCCGGCGGTGCCATGCTCGCCCTCGCCGCCGACGAGGTCTGGTGCCGCGCCGGTGCCGTGCTCAACCCGCACTACCGGCGGATGGGCCTGTACGGCTCGGAGTTCTGGACGTACTCGCTGCCGCGCCGCGTCGGCGCGGACACCGCCCGGCGGCTGACGGAACAGGCCCGGCCGGTGAGCGCCGCGACGGCCGCCCGGATCGGGCTCGTCGACCGGCTGGTGCCGGTCCCCGCGCAGGGCTTCACCGCCGAGACCGAGCGGCTCGCCGCCGCCCTCGCCGGCTCGCCCGACCTCGCTCCCCGCATCGCCGCCAAGGCCGCGGCGCGCCGGGCCGACGAGCAGGAACGGCCGCTCGCCGAGTACCGCGGCGACGAACTCGCCCGGATGCGCGCCCTGTTCTTCGACCCCGCCGCCGCCTACCACTCGCTGCGCTCCGACTTCGTCCGCGGGGTGCCGGGCGGTGCCCGGTGACGCGGCTGCTGGTGGCGGGCGTCGGCAACATCTTCCTCGGCGACGACGCCTTCGGCCCGGAGGTGATCCGCGCCCTGGCGCAGCGCCCGCTGCCGCCCGGGGCAGAGGTCCGGGACTACGGCATCCGGGGCATGGACCTCGCCTACACCCTGCTCGACGGCTGGCCGGTGGTGGTGCTCGTGGACGCGGCCGTACGCGGCGAACGCCCGGGCACCCTCTCCCTGGTCGAGCCCGGACTCCCCGACGGCCGCCCGGCCGCCCCGCCCGGGGCGCACGGCATGGACCCGGCCAAGGTGCTCGCCCTCGCCGCCCACCTCGGCGACGAGCCGCTGCCCCGCGTTCTCCTGCTCGCCTGCGAGCCCGGGGAGCCGCCACGCGGCGACGAGGACATCGCCCCCGGCCTGAGCGCACCCGTCCGGGACGCGGTCGAACGCGCCGTCGCGGCCCTGCACACCCTGGTCCCGGCCCTGCTCGCCGACCCCCTGGCCACGCCCGCGTTGGCCCGCCCGGAGGAATCCGCGGCCCCCGCCGCGGCCGGTCGCCCGCCGAGAGCCGCCACCGGCGCGCAGGATCGCTAGTGCTGCGACCGGAAAGGTTCACCGGCTCGCGACGCCCGGCCCGGCACCTCGCCGCGTTGTCGCGTCACCCGAGTACATCCAGTACGCGGGCGATGCTCCGCCCCGCGATGTACCGCACCGGACGCCGCGAGCTCTCCGGCAGACCTTCCCGGCCCCAGCACCAGCGGACCAGGACGCGGATCCGCCCGTGCCCCCCGGTCCGTCCCGCCGGCCCAGCGACCGAGGAGTGCCCATGTGTCAGTCGGAGGAGGTGACCCGGGCCGTCCTGGCCAGGAACGACGGTCTGGCCGCGAGCCTGCGCGGCGACCTGGCCGCACGGGGGGTCGGGGTGGTGAACCTGCTCTCCAGCCCCGGCAGCGGCAAGACCGAACTGCTCGCCCGGGTGCTGGCGCGGGCGGGGGAGCGGGGCGTGGCCGTCGCCGCCTTCACCGCCGATCTCGCCACCGAGAACGACGCGAAGCGGCTGGCCCGTTCGGGAGCGCCGGTGAAGCAGCTGCTGACCGACGGGCTGTGCCACCTGGAGGCCCGGCAGGTCCGCGGCCATCTGGAGGGCTGGCTGCCGCCGGACACCGCGCTGCTGTTCGTGGAGAACGTGGGCAACCTGGTCTGCCCGGCCTCCTACGACCTCGGCGAGCATCTGCGGATCGTGCTGATGGCGGTGACCGAGGGCGAGGACAAGCCGTCGAAGTACCCCACCGCCTTCGGCTCCGCGCACCTGGTCGTGCTCACCAAGACCGACCTCGCCGGGCCGGCCGGCTTCGACGAGACCGCCTTCGCCGGGCATGTCGGGCGGGTCAACCCGGGGGTGGAGATCGTCCGTTCCTGTGCCCGTACCGGCGAGGGCGTCGACACGGTCCTCGACCGGGTGCTCGCCGTACGCGACGGTGCCCCGGCCCACCGGCCGCCGCTCGCCCCGCACCCGCAGGGTCACGTCCACGCCCCCACCGCCTCGTGAACGCGCCCACCACCACGACGGCGGCGGTCCGCCGACGCGTCACGGTGCGCGGCACCGTGCAGGGCGTGGGTTTCCGCCCCTACGTCCACCGTTTGGCCGCCGACCTCGCACTCACCGGGTTCGTCAGCAACACGGCGAGCGGGGTGCTCATCGAGGTCGAGGGAGCGGCGGCCGGCGTCGAACGGTTCTGCGAGCGGCTGGCCGGCGAGCCGCCGCCGCTGGCCACCGTGACCGCCGTGGCCGTCGAGGAGGTACCGGCCACCGGGGCGGACCCCGGCTTCAGCATCCGCGCCACCGAACAGTCGGCCCCGGGCCGCACCCTCCTCCCGCCCGACACCGCCACCTGCGCCGACTGCCTGCGCGAACTGGCCGATCCGGCCGACCGCCGGCACCGCCACCCCTTCATCACCTGCACCCACTGCGGGCCCCGCTTCACCATCGCCACCGGCATGCCGTACGACCGCGCGGTCACCACCATGTCCGGCTTTCCCATGTGCCCCGCCTGCACCCGGGAGTACGAGGCTCCGGCCGACCGCCGCTTCCACGCCCAGCCGCTGGCCTGCCCGGACTGCGGGCCCCGGCTGCGGCTGGTGCCCGCCGCGGGCAGCGGGACGGAAGCCGTCCGCGACGGTGACGCCCTCGCACGGGCGCGGGAGCTGCTCGCCGCCGGACGGATCGTCGCCGTGAAGGGCGTCGGCGGCTACCACCTGGCCTGCGACGCCTTTGCCGCCAGGGCCGTCCACACCCTGCGCACCCGCAAGGCCAGGGGCGACAAGCCGTTCGCGGTGATGTGCGCGGACCTCGGCGAGGCGGAGCGGATCGCCGAGGTCGGCACGGCCGAGCGGGCCGCGCTGACCAGCCCCCGGCGCCCCATCGTCCTGCTCCGCCCCCGCCCCGCCGCCCCGCTCGCGCCCGGCGTCTGTCCCGGCAGCCCGCACCTCGGCGTCATGCTGCCCTACACGCCCGTCCACACCCTCCTCTTCGGCCTCCCCGGCGACCCACCCGGCCCCCGCGTCCTGGTCATGACCAGCGGCAACCGGTCGGGCGAGCCGATCGTCACGGACGACGACGAGGCGCTGACCCGGCTGTCCGGACTGGCCGACGCCTGGCTCGCCCACGACCGGCCCATCGCCTCACCCTGCGACGACTCTCTGCTGCGGGTCCGCGCCGACGGCACCGAGCAGGTCCTGCGCCGCTCCCGCGGATACGCGCCGCGTCCGCTGCGCCTGCCGGTCCCCGTGCGCCCCGCGCTCGCGGTCGGCGGCGACCTCAAGAACGCGCTGTGCGTCGGCGAGGACGACCTGGCCTGGCTCGGGCCGCACATCGGCGACATGGGCGACCTGACCACCCTGGAGGCGGCCGTCCAGGCGGAACGGCACGTGCGCCGGCTGACCGGGGTCAGCCCCGAAGTCGTCGCCGCCGACCGCCACCCGGGCTACCACTCGTCCGCCTGGGCCCGCCGCCGGGCCACCCGACTCGGCCTCGGCAAGCCGGTGTTCGTCCAGCACCACCACGCCCACATCGCCTCCGCGATGGCCGAGGCAGGCCTGGACGGCAGCACACCCGTCATCGGCGTCGCCTTCGACGGCACCGGCTACGGCGACGACGGCACCGTGTGGGGCGGCGAGGTGCTGGTCGCGGACTACACCCGCTGCCGGCGCCTCGCCCACCTCGCCCCGGCCCCGTTGCCCGGCGGGGACGCGGGCGTCGCCAACCCGTGCCGGACGGCACTGGCCAGACTGTGGGCGGCCGGACTGCGCTGGGACCCCGACCTGCCGAGCGTCGCCGCCTGCTCCCGGGAAGAACTCCAGCTGCTGACACGGCAGCTGTCGAGCCAGGTCGGCTGCGTGGCCACCTCCAGCATGGGGCGCCTCTTCGACGCCGTGTCGTCCCTCGCGGGCGTGTGCCACCGAGCCGGGTACGAGGCCCAGGCCGCCCTGGAGCTGGAGGCGCAGGCCTGCGCGGCCTGGGGCGAGGACTTCGCGGCGTATCCCTTCGGCGACCGCTTCAACCCGGCCCCCGTCCTGCGCGCGATCATTGCCGACCTGCGGCGCGGCACCCCGGTGCCGGTGATCGCGTCCCGCTTCCACCGCGGGGTCGCCGAGGCGGTCCTGGACCTCTGCCGCGGCGCGCGCCGCGGCACCGGACTGAACACCGTCGCGCTCACCGGAGGCGTCTTCGCCAACGCGCTCCTCGAAGACGCGAGCGCGGACCTGCTGCGCGGCGCCGGATTCACGGTCCTGCGGCACGGCGAAGTCCCGCCGAACGACGGCGGACTGGCCCTCGGGCAACTGGTGGTCGCGGCCCACGGACAGCGGTCCGCCGGCGGCCGACGCAAGACAGCAAGCGACGAGACGGAGTGACCCATGTGTTTGGCAGTGCCCGGCAGGGTCGTGAGCATCGACGACACCTCCGATCCGCTCACCGGCCTGATCGACTTCGGCGGGGTGCGCAAGCAGGCGTGTCTGGAGTACGTGTCGGACGTCGAGGTCGGCGAGTACGTCATCGTCCACGTGGGCTTCGCCCTGCAGCGACTCGACGAGGAGTCGGCCCTGGCCTCCCTCAAGCTCTTCGAGGAACTCGGGCTGCTCGAAGAGGAGTTCGGCGACGCCTGGCAGCAGGCCGCTCAGCAGGCCGAAGGGAGCGAGGCCCGGTGAGGTACCTCGACGAGTTCAACGACCCCGCGCTGGCGCGCCGGCTGCTGGACGAGATCCGGGCCACCGCCACCCGCCCCTGGGCCCTGATGGAGGTGTGCGGCGGCCAGACCCACTCGATCATCCGGCACGGGATCGACCAACTCCTCCCGGATGAGGTGGAGTTGATCCACGGGCCGGGCTGCCCGGTCTGTGTCACCCCGCTGGAGTGCATCGACAAGGCACTGGAGATCGCCGCCCGCCCCGACGTGATCTTCTGCTCGTTCGGCGACATGCTCCGGGTCCCCGGCACCGACCGGGACCTGTTCCGGGTCAGGGGCGAGGGCGGCGACGTCCGGGTGGTCTACTCCCCGCTCGACGCGCTCCAGCTCGCCCGGCGCCACCCGGACAAGCAGGTGGTGTTCTTCGCCATCGGCTTCGAGACCACCGCACCCGCCAACGCCATGGCCGTCCACCAGGCCAGGCGCCTCGGCCTGACCAACTTCACCCTGCTGGTCTCCCATGTCCGGGTCCCGCCGGCCATCGAGGCCATCATGGCCGCCCCCACCTGCCGGGTGCAGGGCTTCCTGGCCGCCGGGCACGTGTGCAGCGTCATGGGCATGGCCGAGTACCCCGAACTCGCCGAACGGCACCGGGTCCCCGTCGTCGTCACCGGCTTCGAACCGCTCGACATCCTGGAGGGCATCCGCCGCACGGTGGGCCAGCTGGAGCGCGGCGAGCACCGGGTGGAGAACGCCTACGCCCGCGCCGTGCGCCCCGACGGCAACCCCGCCGCCATCCGCATGATCGAGGAGGTCTTCGAGGTCACCGACCGCTCCTGGCGCGGCATCGGCCGCATCCCCGGCAGCGGCTGGCGGCTGAACGAGGCCTACCGCGCCTTCGACGCCGAACACCGCTTCGACGTCACCGGCATCCGCACCGAGGAACCCGCCGAGTGCCGCGCCGGCGAGGTCCTGCAAGGGCTCATCAAACCCACCGACTGCGCGGCCTTCGGCACCACCTGCACCCCGCGCACCCCGCTCGGCGCCACCATGGTCTCCAGCGAGGGCGCCTGCGCCGCGTACCACCTCTACCGCCGGATGTCCGAACCGGCGCGCCCGCGCGAGGAGATGAACCCCGTTGGCTGAGCAGACCGTCGTCGACCCCGCGAACTGGAGCTGCCCGGCGCCGATCCGCGACCAGCCGGTCGTGCTGATGGGCCACGGCGGAGGCGGCGCCCTCTCCGCCGAGCTGATCGAGCAGATCTTCGCCCCCGCCTACGGCAACGCCCTCCTCGCGGGGCTGACCGACTCCGCCGTCGTCCAACTCGGCGGCGCCCGCCTGGCCCTCTCCACCGACTCCTACGTCGTACGGCCGCTGTTCTTCCCCGGTGGCTGCCTCGGCGACCTCGCCGTCAACGGCACGGTCAACGACCTGGCGATGAGCGGTGCCCGGCCCGCCTACCTCTCCGCCGCCTTCGTCCTGGAGGAGGGCGTCGAGCTGACCGTGGTCGAACGCGTCGCGCGGGCCATGGGCGCGGCGGCCGAGACGGCCGGTGTCACGATCGCCACCGGCGACACCAAGGTGGTCGAGGCCGGGCACGGCGACGGGGTGTACGTCACCACCGCCGGCGTCGGCCTGGTCCCCGAACGCGTCGACATCCGGCCGCAGCGGGCCCGGCCCGGCGACACCGTCATCGTCAGCGGGCCGATCGGGCTGCACGGCGTCGCCGTGCTGAGCGTGCGCGAGGGGCTGGAGTTCGGCGTCGAGATCGCCAGCGACACCGCGCCGCTGGCAGACCTGGTGGCGACCATGCTGGACGTCACCCCCGACATCCACGTCCTGCGCGACCCGACCCGCGGCGGTCTGGCCGCGTCGCTCAACGAGATCGCCCGCGCCTCGGGAACAGGGGTACGACTGGCCGAGCGCGCGATTCCGGTGCCGGACGCGGTCGCGGCCGCCTGCGGTTTCCTCGGCCTCGACCCGCTGTACGTCGCCAACGAGGGGCGGCTCGTCGCCTTCGTGCCGCCGACGGAGGCGGAGGCCGTGCTCGCGGCGATGCGCGCCCATCCGCAGGGGGCGGGCGCGGTGGTCGTCGGCGAGTGCGTGACCGAGCACCCCGGCATGGTGGTCGTGGCGACCGGCCTCGGCGGCACCCGGGTCGTCGATCTTCCGCTGGGGGAGCAACTGCCCCGGATCTGCTGACGACAGCGCGGTGACCTGGCCGGTGCCCAGGACGATCCGGGGCACCGGCCAGGTCATTCGACCGCCGTGATCTCCAGCTCCCGGCCGCTGCGCAGCTCGGTGGAGGGCCGGTCGCAGCGCGGGCACCAGAAGAACGGCGGCATGCCCACCGCGAACTCCTCGGCGCACGGCCCGCACCAGGCCCGCGCGGTCACCTGCTCGACCACCAGCCGGGCGCCCGCGAGGGCGGTGCCGTCGCGGGCCACCTCGAAGGCGAAGTCCAGGGCGTCGGGGACGACCCCGGACAGTTCGCCGACCCGGACGGTCACCGCGAGGACGCGGTCCGCGCCGTCCGCCCGGGCCCACTCGTCGGCCTGCTCCACGATCGCGGCCGCGATCGACAGTTCGTGCACGACCGGCTCACGGATACCGGTGTCCGGCGCGGAGCCCGCCGGCGATCCGCCAGATCTTCATCTCGCGCATCACGCTGGGGATCTCGGCGACGAACAGCGCCAGAAGCAGGCCGCCCACCACGGCGACCTCGGCGGCCAGGACGCGCTGGACCGCCGTACCTGTTCTCTTGCGTTGGATCTTCATAGCGGGCACCTTCTGTTCGGTGTCATCCGGGTGGGATGTTCGGCATGACGTCCAGCAGCACGTCGTGCCGCTTCCAGTCGATGTTGGTCGAGCGCCGCGCGTCGGCGGTGCCGTCCGGGTGGTGTCCTGCCTGCTTCCGGTACGGACCCTGGTTGCCCTGGTGCATGCCGCGCACGTGGGACGGCGTGTCGGGCCTCGCCTGGGCGCGGCCGACTCTGATGCTGCCCATGGGGTCTCTCCTTCCTGGGCTTTTCTGTGTTGCCGTTCCTCGAGGCCGCTCGGCTCAGGGCCGCTCGGTGAGCTCCTCGAAGAAACGTTCCACGGCCGGCCACATCCGGCCGCCGCCGGACAGGCCGCGCCACTCCCGGCGGACGACGGCGAGCATGCGGAAGCAGTCGTCGACCGGGACGATCCAGTGGTGGTCGAGGCCGTGCACCGTGTTGACCAGCAGTGCCTCGACGTCGGCTGTCATGGTGGCGAGGGGCGGGCAGCCCGCGACCGCCCGCTGCCAGGCCGCCGCCGACACCTCCCAGCGCATGGCGCCCGCCGGGCTCGGCCCCTCGGCGGTGACCGAGCCGTCGGCGCGCGGCACGAAGAAGACCAGCCCGACCGGGACGCCGAGGGCCGCGGTGTCGACCTTCGGGAGGCGGACCCGGCGGGTGGGAATCAGCCGGAACTGGCCGTCTTCGGCGCCGGCGCCGTGCCGGGTGTCGGCGAACAGCACCGAGCAGGCCCGGCAGGCGCAGCGGACCTCGGCCCGCCCGGTGTCGTACAGATGCGCATGGTCCTCGCAGACCGGGGCGGCGCACAGGTCGCACACCTCCGCCCCGGCCGCCGGCTGCCGGTCGGCCGCGGAACGGATGAGGCGGGCCAGGGCTCCGTCGGTCGTCACCGGGCCTCCTGCGGCCGGCGCAGGGAGGCCAGGGGGACGAAGGCGGGCGCCGGGGCCTCGGGCACCGGCTGCACGTCGGCGAGCTCGGGAGCCGCCGCGAGCACCGCCTCCCGGACGGCGTCGGTCACCTCCGTGGCACCTCCGCCGCACCCCGAGCCGCAGCCGCCGCCCGTGGCCAGCCGCACCCGGCCCACCTCGTCCTGCACACCGGCCCACTCCACGTCACCGCCGCGTTCCCGCACGGCGGGGCGCAGCCGCTCGACCGCGCGGGCGGCCCGGAGCTCGGGCGGGTCGGGATGGATGTCGTGCAGGACCAGCAGGTGGTCGAGGAGCTCGTCGTCGGCGAGGTGCCGGACGACCTGCGTGTCCGCGTGGTCGAGGACCCGGGCGAGCGCCTCGCCGTAGACCTCGGTCAGCAGCCGTACCGCTTCGACGGCCGAGCCGCCGGTCGGGCCGGGCGCGGACTCCAGGCTCTCCAGCAGCGCGTCGAGCCGGGCCAGCCGGGCCTCGACCGCCGGGCCGTCGAGCCGTCCGTCAGCCATGGTTCGCCCCGTACACCGGCGAGTGCGTGACGCTGAGGGTCTTGCCCTTGCCCGTGTACATGTGGACACCGCACGGCAGACAGGGGTCGAAGCTGCGGACCGTGCGCATGATGTCGACGCCCTTGAAGTCGTCCGGGCCGTTCTCCTCGAAGACCGGCTGGCCCATGACGGCGTCCTCGTACGGGCCCGGGGTGCCGAACTTGTCGCGGGGGCTGGCGTTCCACGGGGTCGGCGGGTACGGATGGTAGTTGGCGATCTTCTTGTCCTTGATCACCAGGTGGTGCGAGAGCACCCCGCGCACCGCCTCGTGGAAGCCGCAGCCGATCGCCTCGTCCGGCACCTCGAAGTTCTCGAACACCTTGGTGTCGCCGGACCGGACCAGACCCATCGCCTCGTCCAGGAACTGAAGGGCCATGGCGGCCGCGTAGGCGACGAAGTACGGCCGGGCGCGGTCGCGTTCGATGGTGTTGGACCACTTCGGGATCTTCCACTCCAGCGTGGTCTCCGGCAGCGTCTCCCCCTTGGGAAGGGAGATCCGCACACTGGTGCCGGTGGCCTTGATGTACGGCGTGTCGACGATGCCGCTGAGCGCGGTCGTCCAGAGCCGGGCCAGCGGGCCGCCGCCGGTGTCCAGGGCCAGGTGGTCGCCGGTGCGCTGGTCGAACCAGCGCGGGCTCATCACCCAGCTGTAGTTGCCCTCGAAGTCCCGCTTCTGCGGCACCGGGAGGGTGGTCTGGTTCCACGGATGGCGCATGTCGACGGGGTTGCCGAGCGGGTCGTGGGTGACGAACGGGTCCTCGTTGACCCAGTCCTCGTAGAACGAGGAGCCCAGCATGATCCTCAGGCCCAGGTTGATGTCGACCAGGTTGTTGGTGACCAGTTCGCCGTCGACCACGATGCCCGGGGTGACGTACATGGCCTTCCCCCAGCGGTCCATGTTCTCGTACCGGTAGTCGACGACCTTCGGGTCCTGCCACGCGCCCCAGCAGCCCAGGAGGACACGGCGCTTGCCCACCTCCTCGTAGCCGGGCAGCGCCTCGTAGAAGAAGTCGAAGACGTCGTCGTTCATGGCGACGGCCTTCTTCACGAAGTCGATGACGTGCATCAGCCGGCTGAGGTAGTCGGTGAACGCGGTCGGCTGCGGCATGGTGCCGACACCGCCCGGATAGAGCGTGGAGGGGTGCACATGGCGGCCCTCCATCAGGCAGAACATCTCGCGGGTGGTCCGGGAGACCTTCAGGGCCTCCTTGTAGACCTCGCCCTCGAAGGGGTTGAAGGCCTTCATGATGTCCGCGATGGTCCGGTAGCCGTGGATGCCACCGCGCGGCGCGTCGGTCTTCTGCGCGCGGGCCAGCACGCTCGGGTTGGTGGCCTTGACCATCTGCTCGCAGAAGTCCACGAAGACCAGGTTGTCCTGGAAGATCGTGTGGTCGAACATGTACTCGGCCGCTTCGCCGAGGTTGACGATGTGCTCGGCGAGCGGCGGCGGCTTCACTCCGTACGCCATCTGCTGGGCGTAGTCGGAGCAGGTGGTGTGGTTGTCACCGCAGATGCCGCAGATGCGGGAGGTGATGAAGCCCGCGTCGCGCGGGTCCTTCCCCTTCATGAACACGGAGTAGCCGCGGAAGAGGGAGGAGGTGCTGTGACACTCCACCACCTCCCGGTTGGCGAAGTCGATCTTCGTGTAGATGCCCAGGTTTCCGATGATCCGGGTGATCGGATCCCAGGACATGTCCACGATCTGCTGGGGTTTGCGCCCTTTGTGCCGGGCCTCTGTTGTCATCGGCTCGCTGACCTTTGCTGTGGGGGGACGTGGGGCGGGAGGGGCTGGGCGCGTCAGGGGCGCCAGCGCGGGGCGTAGCCGCTGGTGAGCTTGCGCTTGTTGTGGCGCCACTTCGGCTCGTGGTTGACCAGCTCGTTGGTGAAGCCGCGCAGCCGGCGGATGACCGCCCCGTACGGCTTGATCACGAGCGAGGACAGGGTGCCGCCGGGCGGCTCGTCCATGAACGGCATGAAAGCGTCCGGAAAGCCCGGCATGGTGCAGCCGATGCAGATACCGCCGACGTTCGGACAGCCGCCGATGCCGGCCATCCAGCCCCGCTTGGGCACGTTGCAGTTCACGACCGGGCCCCAGCAGCCGGTCTTGACCAGGCACTTGGGCGAGTTGTAGTCCGTCGCGAAGGTCGCCTGCTCGTAGTAGGCGGCGCGGTCGCAGCCCTCGTGGACCGTCTTGCCGAACAGCCACTGCGGTCGCAGCATGTGGTCCAGCGGCGGCGGGGGAGCGGTGCCGGCGGCGTGGTAGAGCACCCAGATCAGGGTCTCCATGAAGTTCTCCGGCTGGACCGGGCAGCCCGGGACGTTCACCACCGGCAGCCCGCCCCGCGACTTGAAGTCCCAGCCCAGATAGTCCGCGAGGCCCATGGCGCCGGTCGGGTTGCCGGCCATCGCGTGGATGCCGCCGAAGGTGGCGCAGGTTCCGATGGCCACCACCGCCCAGGCCCTGGGCGCCAGTTCGTCGATCCACTCGTTGAGGGTCTGCGGCTGACCGGTCTCCGGGTGGTTGCCGAAGGACGTCCAGTAGCCGTCGCCCTCGATGATGTTCTGGTTCGGGATGGAGCCCTCGATGACGAGGATGAACGGCTCCAGCTCGCCCCGCGCGGCCGCCCGGTACGGCGCGAGGAAGTCCTCGCCGCCCAGGCTCGGCGAGAGCACCTTGTTGACCAGGTTGACCTTCGGGATCCCCGGGATCAGACCCAGGACCACGTCCTCGATGGAGGGCTGGTCGGCCGCGGTCACGGAGACGGTGTCGCCGTCGCAGCTCATGCCCTCGGAGATCCAGAGGATGGTGATCTCGTCGAACCCCTGGTGCTCGCCGCCGGTGCGGCCGGGTTCGCCGCTGACGGCCGTGGTGCCGTTCTTGCTGGTGCTCATGCGCTAGGCCTCCGATGGAGTGGGTCCCGGCGACGGCTCGGCAGCCGCCGCTGGATCCGGGACGTCGGTGCCCCCGAGCGGCTCGACTTCGTCGGGCCGGAAGTAGTGGAAACGGCCGTACCAGCCGTGCAGTTCGGCCGCCGGATCGTCGTCCACGGTGACGGCGAGATGGGTACTGCCGTCCACGTCGTGGAAGACGGCGGCCACGGTCGCGGTCCGGCCGGCCAGGAACATGTCCTGGGCGTCGGCGCCTCTTCCGCGCGGGCGCAGCCGCACCGGGCTGCCACCGCCCACCCGTACCCCGCCGAGCCGCACCGTGTCGGTGGCCGGGGAGAACCCGTCGTCGCCGCCCTCCTGCCACCAGGCGGGACGTTCGGTGCGGGAGCGGTCGCCGACGGACCGTGCGCCGAGGGAGCCGTCGTCGGCCGAGGCTTCGCTGACGAAGGACTCCGCAGCCGAGGTTTCGCTGACGAAGGCTTCGGCTGCCGAGGCTCGGGCTCCTGAGGCTTCGCCAGCTGAGGCTTCGCCGAGCGGGCTGAGGGAGCGGATGGCGCCGTGCAGCCGCTCGAAGACCTCCGGTGGCATGGTGTCGACCCGGTCGAGGATCTCGGCGGCCCGCGGATCGGTCGCCCGGGCCTCCCGCTTCTCCTCCTCCGTCAGCAGCATGGTGCGCAGGGTGAGGATCTCGTCGATCTCGCCTGCGTCGTGCAGATCCCCCGGGCTCTCCGGCGCCACCTGCGGATGGTCGGGGAGGATGATCGGCGAGGAGAGCAGCAGGGCGGACGCCGAGCCGTCCTCGGGGGCGGCGGCGGGGGGAGCACCGCCGAGCACCGGGAAGGTGAAGTCGTTGCGGCAGTTCCGGGCGGCCTCCCGGAGGGCCGGGCCCGGGTCGATCAGGGAGACGAACTCCGCGCCCTCGACGCCGAGCAGGGTGTGGGTCGCGATGAGCGCGTGCCGCAGGGCCCGGTCGCGCGAGACCCGCCGATCCCCGACACGCCCTTCGTTCGCGGTCCGCACCCGGAGCCGGAACAGGTCCGCGCCGAGCCGCTCGGCCACCAGGACGGTACTCGCCCGTACTTCCTCCCGGCGCCGCACGATCCGCCCCGCGCCGGAGGGCAGTTCCCGCGCGTCGGCGCCGGCCGGGGACCCGACCGCGAACCTGTGCTCGCCCTCTTCCAGCGCGACCTCGATGTCGGCCTCGCGCGCCACCGCCTCCTCGAAGGTCAGGTGCACGGTCCCGTCGGCACAGGTCAGTGACTCGACCGGCCGCCCGTCACCGTCCTCGACCTGCTTGTGCTGCACCTGCAGATACCGCACCCGCACCCGCAGCCGTACGGCCGCGTCCGGCCGGCCCACCCGCACCAGACACTCCGTCTGCTGGTACCAGGAGTCCGCCGAACCCGACACCCCCGGTCTGACCGGACCGTCGGCCTCCACCCAGTCCCGGGGGAAGAGGACCCCGAACTGCCAGCGGGCACGGTTCTTCGGCGAGGACCGCCGATAGGGGTAGAGGAGGTAGCCCTCGTAGAGCACGGCGTCGGCGACGGCACTCATCCGTTCGAAGGTCGGTGCGGGGCGGCCGGAGCCGTCCACCAGGGCAGCGCGGGACGCTCTGCCGTCGACCAGTCCCTCGGCCATGCAGCCTCCTCGGATCCGTGCGCGCGCCCATACCTTCCACCACGGTCACACCGGTCACGCCTGCTCGCCTCTTGTGGCCGAGCGGCGTTGGGCCGGACGGGGGATGGCGCCTGGGCGTCCGCGGGGCAGGAGACGGCGGCGCCGGGGGCGTCCACTGCGCCGTGCACCGCCCCGGCCGGGCGGATGTCCCGCGGCGCCTTTGCGAGGCGCGGCTCCAGGGTGCGCGGGCCGGCCTGCTGACGCGAGGTCAGGGCGCGACGAAAAGGGTGGGGAAGCGGGGCGCGAGCCAGGGCTTGCGTCCGTAGGCGAGCACCTGCCCCCGGGCCGTCGCCAGCCACGGGTTGCGGCGGCCGAGGGCGATGAGCAGGAAGCCGACCGGATCGATGAGGATCGTGCAGTCCGGGCGGTCGCGCGGTTCCGGTGTCACCTGTACGGCGCCGTCCGCGAGGGTGATGCCGAAGGCGCCGCCGCCCCCGCGCAGCCGGATCGTGTAGCGGGCGGTCAGACCGGCGGTGGCCGAGCCGTCCGCCACGGCCGGCATCACCCGGAGCATGAACGGCATGCACCACGCGACCCGTTCGGCGTCGATCATGTGCGGGCGCCGCAGCGCCCGGGCCAGATCGTGGCCGTGCCCCAGCATGTGGGTGAGCAGATAGGAGGCGAGGACGGACCGGTCCATGGGGCCGAGCGGAGTCAGGGGAGCCGGGCCGTCGGCCCTTGCCGCCAGCGCGTCGGCGCAGCGCTCCGCCTGCTCGGTGATCATCGTCGCGAGCGGTGCCGCCCGGCGCTCCGCGAACCCGTCCAGCGACGCGGCGTTGGCCGCCGCCAGGCTCTGCGGCGTACCGTCCCCGTACGGGCGCTCCCGGCCCTCGGCGAGGTCGGCCATCAGCTCGTTGGCCAGCGCCAGATGGGCCGCCGCCTCGCCGACCGTCCACTGCGATCCCGGTACGGCGGTACGCGTGTCGACGACGCCGTCGAGCACGGCCGCGATGTCGGCGGCGGTCTGCCGTATCGCCCGCCCCAGCCCTGCGGGCAGCGCCCCTCGGGCGTCCTGCCGTGCCGTCTGGTCCACGCCGGTCCCCCCTGTTCCGTCGCGCGGTACCCAATCAGACGCCCGGGCGCACCACAACCCCCGCGGCGGTCACCGCGCCCCGAGCCCCCGCAGGAAGGTGTCGACGACCGTGTCGGCGGCCTGGGCCGCGGTGAGTTCGGGCAACTGCTGTGACGCCAGGTGCGTGAGCTGCGGCAGCAGTGAACTCGCCCACGCCAGGGGCAGGTCGTCGCGGAGCAGCCCTTCGTCGGTGGCCCGCCGCAGGAAGTCGTCGACCTCCCGGACCAGGGCGTCGCGCCGCCCGCGGATCGCGTCGTCGGCCCGCAGCCGGGTGAGCTCCACGGGCCACCTGCGATTGACGTCGATGATCTCCTCGACGTACCGGTGCAGCGCCACGGCGACCGGGGCCTCCCGCAGCCTGGCGTGCTCGACGGCCCGCTCGACCGCGTCGTACCGCGCGTCGTAGATGGCCGCCAGCAGTTCGTCGCGGGACGCGAACCGCCGGTAGACGGTGCGCCGGTCGACACCGGCCGCGGCGGCGATCGCGGCGATGCTCGCGCCCGGGTCGGCGGCGAGCATACGGGCCCCGGTCGTCAGAACGGCCTCCAGATTGCGTGCTGCGTCGGCTCTCATCCGCAGAGCATAGCCGCAGGTGTGAAACCTGACTCATTTAGTGCCACAGCCCGCCCGGTGCTGACGATGTAAGTGCCACATGGACGGGACGGATATCCGGACCGTTTTCGAATCCTCGTGAGGGAGTGGGTGATCACTCATGACCGTCCCTGCGTCGCGGGCGCCTGGGCGGGTGCCCCGTGGCCCGGAGCTCCGCGATCCGTTCGCCGCGCGACGCGCGGCTGCGGGGTCCGCGTACCAGCGGCATGCGTCCCTCGACCTCCGCGTCGGCGGCGTCTTCTGGCACTCGCACAGGCCCACGATCGTTGAATCCTTGCGGGTCCTCGGCCGCCTCAAGCAGCAGTTCGCGGCCTGGCGGGCGAACCGCCCCCCGCCGCCGAAGTCACCGCGTGAACCAGCCGAAGGAGAGCCGCCCATGACCGCGTTCCCCACTGCACAGGCCGTGCGGACCACCCCCGAGGGGCTCCTGTGGGAGCCCAGCGAGCGCTGGGTGCGCGGCCGAAAGGGCGACGTCACGGTCGTCGACAGCCGTCACCCCGTCCTCGTCTGGGAGCCCGGTGTTCCCGTACCCCTGTACGCGTTCCCGCGCGCGGAGGTACGCGAGGAACTCCTGCGTCCCGCGAAGAACCCGCCGACCGGTACACACACCGGCTCGCGGATCTTCTACGACCTCCAGGTCGACGGCGAACTGCTGGAGAACGCCGCCTGGACCTTCCCCGCCGCCGACCTCGCCGACCACATCGCCTTCGAGTGGTTCCGGCGCGTCGGGCGGGGCCTCGACCACTGGTACGAGGAGGAGGAAGAGATCTTCGTCCACCCCCGTGACCCGCACAAGCGGGTGGACGCCATCCCCAGCAGCCGGCATCTCGTCGTCGAGATCGACGGCACGGTCGTCGCGGACACCCGCCGGCCGGTCCTGCTCTTCGAGACCGGCCTGCCCACCCGCTACTACATTCCGCGCGAGGACGTCCGCCTCGACCTGCTCGAAGCCACCGGCCATCACACCGGCTGCCCGTACAAGGGCACCGCCGAGTACTGGTCTTGGCGCGGCGAGGGCGACGTTCCGCCCAATGTCGTCTGGAGCTACCCGGACCCGCTGCCCGCGGTCGGCGCCGTCCGGGGGCTTCTCGCCTTCTACAACGAGGCCGTCGACATCACCATCGACGGCGAGCGGGTGGCTCGCCCCGTCACCCACTTCGGCAAGGCCCTTTCGGAGCAGCGGCGCAGCTGACGGGAGACGACCATCGAAGCCGTCTGGACGCACCGCGCCGAGCCGGGGGCGGCCACACCGAGATGGGTTCTGGCGTGTCGCCCGACAGCCGGGCCCCATCGGCGCAGTGAGACCGAAGCCGGCCAGCGACCTCGGCACACGGGGCCGTCCCGCAGCGGTCCGGGCCCCGGTCCCCTCCAGGGCGATCGACGTTTTCGTTCGCCAGGCACATCACGGCGAGGGCGCCAGCGCGCCGCTCACCCCCCGGCGCCGTGTGCCCACCCGCGCGACCGGCCCCGCGCCACCCCTTGACGCGCGCGATGGACCGGTTTCCGTTCCGGGCGGCCGTCGGCCGACGGCGAGGGAGCGGATCTCGTCCGTACGTGCCGCCGCCCGCAACACCACCGTCTCCTCGCTGCTGCACACCGTCGACGCGCAGGTGAAGACCAGCGCGCCCTGGCAGACCCGCACGGTCGAGGACGCCTTCGGCGCGACCCTCGCCGAACACCGGGCGATCACCGAGGCGATCCGGGACGGGGACGCCGAGGCGGCCCGGCTGCGCATGCTGGAGCACCACGAACACGGCCGGGACACGCGCGTCCGGCAGAAGGTACGCCGGGACACCGGCGGCGGTTGTGGGGAAAGTGCGCCCTTGTCATGACAGGGCGGGACGGCGGACTCTGGCAGCAGGCACGGCGGTACGCGTGGCGGACGTCGGATCCCCGACGGCCCTGAGGCGGCTCAGGAGGCTCCCGGATGTCGGTTTCACCGGAGTGCGGCATCGATGGTCCTGCCCTTCGCGAACACGAGGCGGAGGCGCTGGTCGAGGGGATCTGCTTCAAGACGGGCCCGCCGCGCAGCGTCGGCGTCGAGGTGGAATGGCTCGTCCACCGGGAGCGTGCGCCGCACGACTTTGTGAGGAGCCGGGAGCTGGCAGCGGCCCACGCCGACCTGCGAACCCTCCCCTTGAGGTCCGGGCTGAGTGTCGAGCCCGGCGGTCAGGTGGAGCTGAGCTCACAGCCGGCTCCGTCGCTGGGCGCCTGCGTCTCGGAGGTCTCCGCGGATCTGGCGGCGGTGCGCACCGCACTGCGCGAGCACGGCCTGACCCTGGCCGGCATGGGCGTGGATCCCCGGCTGCCCCCTCGCCGGTTCCTGCGGGAGCCCCGCTACGACGCGATGGAGGCGTGCCTCGACCGTACGGGCCCGGCCGGGCGCACCCTGATGTGTACGTCGGCCTCCGTCCAGGTGTGCCTCGACGCCGGGCGGGAGGAACCCGGCGTCATGGGATTCGCGCGCCGCTGGTGGCTGGCGCACCACCTCGGCGCGGTCCTGGTCGCGGCGTTCGCGAACTCGCCGATGATGGAAGGCCGCGCCACGGGCTGGCTGTCCACGCGGCAGCTGAAGTGGACGGAACTCGATCCGGGACGGGCCGGCGGGCCCTCCCTGACCCACGACCCGCGGCGCGCCTGGGTCCGGCGGGTCCTCGACGCGCCGGTGATGTGCGTACGGCGGGACGGCCCCTGGGAGGTGCCGAACGGCGTGAGCTTTCGCGAGTGGACCCGCTCGCGCACCATGCGCCCGCCGACCCACGCGGACCTCGACTATCACATCAGCACGCTGTTTCCGCCGGTCAGGCCGCGCGGCCACCTGGAACTGCGCATGATCGACGCACAGCCCGGCGACGACGGGTGGATCGTGCCGCTCGCGGTGGTGACGGCCCTGTTCGACGACCCGGACGCCGCCGCGATCGCGAACCGGGCCGTGACGCCCCTGGCCGAGCGGGCCGCCGGGGCCCCGCCACCGCACAATCCGCTGTGGACCGCCGCGGCACGCCACGGGCTCGCCGACCCCGAACTGAGGCGCGCCGCCGTGACCTGCTTCGCCGCGGCGCTGGACGCCCTGCCCCGACTGGGCGTGAGCACCAGGGTCCTGGACACCGTCGCGGCCTACACCGAACGCTACGTCCTGCGCGGTCGCTGCCCGGCCGACGACGTACTCGACCGGGGGGCGTCCGCGCCGCTTTGAGCGCGGTGGTGAGGTGCGTCGCGCAGTTGCCTCAGCAAAGCGTCCGGGGTCGCCAAGTCGTCCGTGGAACCGGAGAGTTCGCGCCGCGTGCCGCCGGTGTGACTCGCCGGTGCGGTGCCCGCCGTGTTCCCGCAGTTCCGGGACGAGCGGGCGACGAGGCCGTCGAGGTCGTCGAGGCCGGCGCGGACCCGGACTCGGTCTCGTGGCCTCGCGGTTCTCCGAATGAAACCGTTCAATCACCCCGGCCCCCCGCCTTGCGTACCGCTCGCCCTCGCGGTGCCCCCGAACCACCCCAGTCACTAAATTGCCTGCACGACGATTGACCCCCGTCCCACCCGGCTTTTACGTTACCCACGCCCCTCCGATTTGAATCGATTCAAATCGCCGGTTCATCCCATTCGTGTGAGTGAGGAGTCGCAGGTGATCAGCAGGAGGAACATTCTCGCGGGCGCTGCCGCCGCGGTCGCGGCGGCAGCCGTCGACGGCGTATCGGTGACGGACGCGTCGGCATCCGGACAGCTCCAGGCGCAAGGACTGACGCGGACGCGCACGACGGGTGACGGGCTGAGCGTCACCGGTCCGACCGTGGAGTACGTCCGCAACCCCCTCGGCCTCGACACCCCACATCCCCGGTTGAGCTGGCCCTTGGTCTCCGGCGGGGTGGGCGAGCGGCAGAGTGCCTACCAGGTCCGTGTCGCCACCACCGCCCCGGGGCTGGCCCGCCCGGACGTCTGGGACAGCGGGAAGGTCGTCTCCGGCGAGTCCGTCCTCGTGCCGTACGCGGGCCCCGCGCTGAAGTCCCGGACGCGCTACCACTGGTCCGTGCGGGTGTGGGACGGCGAGGGCCGGGTCTCCGGCTGGAGCGAGCCCTCGTGGTGGGAGACCGGGCTCATGGGCGCCGGGCAGTGGACCGCCGACTGGATCTCCGCACCGGCGAGCCTCACCGACGCCCCGTCCTTCGAGGGCGGTTCGTGGATCTGGTTCCCCGAGGGCGACCCGGCGAGCAGTGTGCCGGCGGCCACCCGCTGGTTCCGCCGCACCGCCGAACTGCCCGCCGGGATCACGGCGGCGACGCTCGCCATCACCGCGGACAACGTGTACGCCGTCTCCGTGAACGGGGTCGAGGTGGCGCACACCGACCTCGACACCGACAACGAGGACTGGCGCCGCCCGGCCGTGATCGACGTACTGGACCGGGTGCGGGCAGGCGACAACGTTATCGCCATCTCGGCCACCAACGCGACCGAGGGCCCGGCGGGACTCGTCGCCGTCCTCGTGGTGCGTACCGCCTCGGGCGAGCAGAAGGTGTTCACCGACGCCGCCTGGAGGACCACGGACACGCAACCGGCCGACGGCTGGCGGGAGCCGGGGTTCGACGACGGGGACTGGCCCGCCGCCAGGGTGGCCGCCGCGTGGGGCGGCGGGCCGTGGGGCAGGGTCGTGCCGGTGTCGTACGCCGTCACCCGGCTGCGGCACGAGTTCCGGCTCCCGCGCAAGAAGGTGTCCCGCGCCCGTCTGTACGCCACGGCGCTCGGCCTGTACGAGGCCCACCTCAACGGCGGCCGCGTGGGCGACGACCAGCTCGCGCCCGGCTGGACGGACTACCGCACCCGCGTCCAGTACCAGACCTACGACGTCACCGCGCTCCTGCGCCCCGGCGCCAACGCCATCGGGGCCCACCTGGCGCCCGGCTGGTACGCGGGCAACGTGGGCATGTTCGGGCCCGGCCAGTACGGCCAACACCCGTCGCTGCTCGCGCAGTTGGAGGTCGAGTACGCGGACGGCACGAGCGAGCGCGTCACGTCGTCCACCGACTGGCGGGCCGCCGCCGGGCCGATCGTCGCCGCCGACCTGCTGAACGGCGAGACCTACGACGCCCGCAAGGAGACCCCCGGCTGGACCTCACCCGGCTTCGACGACGGCGACTGGCTCGCCGTGCGCGCGGAGGGCGAGGCCGGCCCCGGGCTGATCGTCGCGCAGGTGGACGGGCCGGTCCGGGTGGAGCGGGAGCTGACACCGAAGGAGGTGACCCAGCCGAGCCCCGGGGTCTACGTGTTCGACCTGGGGCAGAACATGGTCGGCTCCGTACGGCTGCGGGTGTCGGGCGCCGCGGGCACGACCGTCCGGCTCAGACACGCCGAGGTGCTCAACCCCGACGGCACGCTCTACACCGCGAATCTGCGGAGCGCGGCGGCCACGGACACGTACACGCTCAAGGGCGGCGGGGAGGAGGTCTACGAGCCGCGCTTCACCTTCCACGGTTTCCGCTACGTCGAGGTCACCGGATTCCCCGGCACCCCCACGGCGCAGGCCGTCACCGGGCGCGTCATGCACACGGACGCCCCCTTCACCCTCGACTTCGAGACCGACGTGCCGATGCTCAACCAACTGCACCACAACATCACCTGGGGGCAGCGCGGCAACTTCCTCTCCGTACCCACCGACACTCCCGCGCGCGACGAACGGCTGGGCTGGACGGGAGACATCAACGTCTTCTCGCCCACCGCCGCCTACACCATGGAGTCGGCCCGGTTCCTGTCCAAGTGGCTCGTCGACCTGCGGGACTCGCGGACCTCCGCCGGTTCGTTCACCGACGTGGCGCCGGTGGTCGGCGGCCTCGGCAACGGCACCGCCGGCTGGGGGGACGCAGGCGTGACCGTGCCCTGGGCGCTCTACCAGGCCTACGGGGACCGCCAGGTCATCGCGGACGCCCTGCCGTCCGTCCGGGACTGGCTGACGTACCTGGAACAGCACAGCGACCGGCTGCTGCGCCCCGCCGAAGGGTACGGCGACTGGCTGAACGTCGACGACGAAACCCCCAAGGACGTCATCGCCACCGCGTACTTCGCGCACAGCGCCGACCTCGCGGCCAAGATGGCGGCGGAACTCGGCGCGGACGCGGACGCCGCGACCTACCGCGACCTCTTCGAGCGGATCCGGTCGGCCTTCCAGAGCGCCTACGTCACCTCCGACGGCCGGGTGAAGGGCGACACGCAGACGTCCTACGTCCTGGCGCTGTCGATGGACCTGCTGCCCGACGCGTCGCGCAAGGCCGCCGCCGACCGGCTCGTCGCCCTGATCGAGGCCAGGGACTGGCACCTGTCCACGGGCTTCCTCGGCACGCCCCGGCTGTTGCCCGTCCTGACCGACACCGGGCACACCGACGTCGCCTACCGGCTGCTGCAACAGCGCACCTTCCCCAGCTGGGGTTACCAGATCGACCGCGGCTCCACCACCATGTGGGAACGCTGGGACTCCATCCGTCCCGACGGCAGCTTCCAGGACCCGGCCATGAACTCGTTCAACCACTACGCCTACGGCTCGGTGGGGGAGTGGATGTACGCGAACATCGCCGGCATCGCGGCGGGCCGGCCCGGCTACCGCGAGATCGTCATCCGCCCCCGCCCGGGCGGCGCCGTCACCACCGCCGCCGCCCGCTTCACCTCGGTCTACGGCCCGGTCTCCACCCGGTGGCGGCAGCGGTCCGGCCGCTTCACCCTGACCTGCGCGGTGCCGCCCAACACGACCGCCGAGGTCTGGATCCCCGCGGCCGCTCCGGAGACGGTGACCCACTCGCACGGGACGTTCCTGCGCCAGGAGGACGGCTGCGCGGTCTACCGGGTCGCCTCCGGCACGCACCACTTCACCGCCTGACACCCCCTCCCACGGCCCCGCGAGGCGGACACCGCACCCGCGCGTCCGCCTCGCGACGGCCCCGCCCACGCCGCACGGCGCCCGTCCTCCACGCGTCGGCCTGACGCATGGTCAGGGGCCGTCCCGGCCGGCGGGGTTACGCGCCGCCTCTGTCGTCCCGGCTGTGTTCTCCCGACCCATTGTGTTGAGCTCTGTGCCCCCTTACTGTTCGACTTTGCCTGAGTCTGTTTGGTGTTGATTACTCAGTCGGTCTGGAGGCCGTGGTGCGGAGTGATCGGATCGGTTCAGAGCCCGCAAGACCCCGTTGGCGCCGGTGGTGGCCCGTCCTCGCGGCGGCCGCGACCATCGCCCTGGCCACGGGCATGATCACGCCCGCCGCCGCGGCGCGGGACGTCGGTGCGCGGGCCCCCGCCGCCGCGGCCACCGCCCCGCAGCCGCACACCGTGAGTCTGGACGGCTACTCGTTCCTCGTCGACGGCAGGCGCACCTACCTGTGGTCCGGTGAGTTCCACTACTTCCGGCTGCCGAGCCCGGACCTGTGGCGCGACATCTTCCAGAAGATGAGGGCCGCCGGCTTCAACTCCACCTCGCTGTACTTCGACTGGGGATACCACTCGCCCAAGCCGGGCGTGTACGACTTCACCGGGGTACGGGACGTCGACAAGCTCCTCGACATGGCCCAGGAGGCCGGTCTCTACGTCATCGCCCGCCCGGCGCCGTACATCAACGCCGAGGTCGACAGCGGCGGCCTGCCCGGCTGGCTGACCACCAAGGCCGGCGACAACCGCAGCGACGACCCGCGGTTCCTGAAGTACGCGGACGAATGGCTGACGCAGATCGACCGGATCATCGCCCGCCACC
Organism: Streptomyces sp. NPDC086519; assembly: GCF_040686075.1. Taxonomy (NCBI): domain Bacteria; kingdom Bacillati; phylum Actinomycetota; class Actinomycetes; order Kitasatosporales; family Streptomycetaceae; genus Streptomyces; species Streptomyces sp. NPDC086519. The sequence continues at coordinate 169,348 of NZ_JBFBJL010000011.1, read as the reverse complement.
AACTGACCAACGGCACCGGCTCGGTCATCGCCTACCAGGTCGAGAACGAGTACTACAACGGCTCGGCCGCCGGCCGCTCCTACCTCCAGCACCTGGAGGACAAGGCCCGCGCCGACGGCATCACGGTACCGCTGACCGGCAACAACAACGGCACCTTCAACTCCGGCACCGGCGCCCTGGACGTCGACGGCCCCGACTCCTACCCGCAGGGCTTCGACTGCTCCAACCCCTCGAAGTGGAACGGTGTCCCCGACATCAGCTACGACCACCCGGCCGGAAAGCCGCTGTACTCGCCGGAGTTCCAGGGCGGCGCCTTCGACCCCTGGGGCGGGCCGGGCTACGACAAGTGCGCCCAGCTGATCAACGACCAGTTCGCCGACGTGTTCTACAAGCAGAACATCGCCGTCGGCACCACCGCGCAGAGCTTCTACATGACCTACGGCGGCACCAACTGGGGCTGGCTGGGCATGCCGGAGAACTACACGTCGTACGACTACGGGGCCGCGATCCGGGAGACCCGCCAGCTCGATCCGAAGTACTACGAGGACAAACTGATCGGGTACTTCACCCAGTCGGTCGCCCCGCTGACCAAGACCGAGGCGATCAGGGCCACCCCGCCGGACGACTCCGCGGTCGTGGACACCGCCCGGATGAACCCCGACACCGGGACGCAGTTCCACGTCCTGCGGCACGGCGACTCCACGTCCACCGCGGTCGACAAGACCCACATCTCGCTCGACTTCAACGCCCAGCCCGCCGCGGACACCACCTACACCTGGGACGACCCCGACTCCGCGTTGCAGTACGCCGGTTCGTGGTCGCACGTGGCCAACACCAGCTACACCGGCGGCGACTACAAGCACACCGAGTCGTTCTCGAACAAGGCCGGTGACTCGCTGACCGTCCCCTTCGACGGCACCGCGATCCGCTGGATCGGCTCGAAGACGAACAACCACGGCTACGCGGACGTCTACCTCGACGGCACCAAGGCGGCGACGGTCGACGACTCCGGCGGCGAGAACCAGGCGGTGCTCTTCCAGAAGACCGGCCTGGCACCGGGTGCGCACACCCTGAAGATCGTCGTCGCCGGAACCCACAGCCCCGCGTCGACGGACAACTACGTGGCCGTCGACGCCATCGACGTGCCGACGGCCGACGCCGCGCAGCAGCCGACCTACCCGGTCGTGCCCCAGCAGCCCGGCACCGCGATCACCCTCGACGGCCGCGACTCGCACGTCATCGTGGCGAACTACCGGCTCGGGGACGCGCAGTTGCAGTACTCCACGTCGGAGATCATGACGAGCGCGACGATCGCGGACCGGGACGTCGCCGTGCTCTACGGGGACGCGGGCAGCGACGGCGAGACCGTCCTGCGCTACGCCTCCGAGCCCACCGTCACCGCCACCGGCGGCACGGTCACGACCACCTGGGACGCGTCCACCGGGGACCTGCGGCTGAACTACCCGCACAAGGGCCTGATCCGCGTCAGCGTCAACGCCGACGGGAAACGCCCGCTCCTGCTGCTCGTCGGCGACAAGGCCACGGCGGAGACCTTCTGGCGCCAGGACACCGCGACCGGCCCGGTGCTCGTGCGCGGCACCCACCTGCTGCGGACGGCCACCAGCCTGGACGGCGGCCGCACCGTGGCCCTCACCGGCGACAACGCCGACGACAAGAACATCGAGGTGTTCACCTCCGCCGACCGCGTCACCTGGAACGGCAGGGCGGTGCGCGGCTGGCGCACCGAAGGGGCGAGCCGCACCGGCACCGTTCCCGTGGCCGCCGCGATCCACCTGCCGGCACTGACGAATTGGAAACACGCCGAGGAATCCCCCGAGTCGGCCCCCGGCTTCGACGACACCAGCTGGCAGGTGGCCGACAAGACGACCACCAACAGCGTCTCCGGCAGCGACTCGCCGCCGGTGCTCTACGCGGACGACTACGGCTTCCACACCGGCAACACCTGGTACCGCGGCCGCTTCCGCACCACCGGCAAGGAGACGGGCGTCCACCTGGTCTCGGACTCCGGGGGAGGCGCGCAGGCCTTCTCCGCCTGGCTCAACGGCACCTTCCTGGGCAGCTCCACCACCGGCAGCGCCGACTTCGCCTTCCCGTCCGGCTCGCTGAAGTCGTCGGGCGACAACGTCCTCTCCGTGCTCACCGTGAACATGGGACACGAGGAGGACTACAACTCCACCAACGCCAACAAGACCGCGCGCGGCCTGACCAGCGCCTCCCTCCTCGGAGCGCCGCTGACCTCCGTCACCTGGCGGGTGCAGGGCGTGCGGGGCGGCGAGGAACTGCAGGACACGGTGCGCGGCCCGCTCTCCACGGGCGGCCTGTACGGCGAGCGGGCCGGCTGGTCCCTGCCGGGCTACCCGGACCGGAAGTGGACCCAGGTGTCCCTGCCGGACACCGACACCCGCCCCGGTGTCTCCTGGTACCGCACCGACGCCGAGCTGGACCTTCCGCACGGCCAGGACACCTCGCTCGGGCTGACGTTCACCGACGACCCGTCCCGCAAGTACCGCGCCACGATCTTCGTGAACGGCTGGCAGGTCGGCAACTACGTCAACTACCTCGGCCCACAGCACACCTTCCCCGTGCCGGACGGCATCCTCGACCCCAACGGCCACAACAGCATCGCCATCGCGGTGTGGAACCTGGACGGCAGCACCGGCGGGCTCGGCAAGGTCTCGCTGACCGACTACGGCAGCTACGCCTCGTCCCTGCGCGTCGCCCAGAACGACAGCCCCCGCTACGACTTCGCGAAGTACGCCATGCCGAAGCGTCCGGGAGCGGACGTCACCCTGGACGCGCCGGACACCGCCCAGCCCGCCCATGCCTTCACGGCCTCGGCGACGCTGCGGGTGCCGAAGGACCGCCCGTCCGCCTCCCGCCTGACGGCCTCGCTCTCCGCACCCGACGGCTGGACCGTGACCGCCACCAGCCCCACCGCGGTCCCGCGCGTGCGACCGGGCGGCTCGGCCACCTTCACCTGGAGGGTCCAGCCGCCGGACGGGACCCTGCCGTCCGCCTCGGCGCTCACCGCCACCGTGGACTACGTGCAGAGCGGACGGCGGGCCACCGGCGGCGACGAGCGCATCGTCGGCGGGATCCCGCCGGTCCCGCCGGCCGGCAAGAGCGCGGTGAGCGACCTGCCGTTCCTGTCGTCCACCAACGGGTGGGGCCCGGTGGAGCGTGACACCAGCGTCGGCGAACAGGCCGCCGGGGACGGCCGTGCGATCACCATCGCCGGCGTCGGGCACGCCAAGGGCCTTGGCACCAACTCGGTCAGTGACGTCCAGCTCTACCTCGCCGGAACCTGCTCCCGGCTGACGGCCGAGGTCGGTGTCGACGACGAGACCGGCGGGGCGGGTACGGTGACGTTCTCCGTGATCGCCGACGGCAAGACCCTGGTGACCACACCGACGATCCGTGGCAGACAGGCTGCGGTCCCGATCGACGTGGACGTCAGCGGCGCCCAGGTGCTCGACCTCAGGGTCGGCGACGCCGGCGACGGCAACGGCAACGACCACGGCGACTGGGGGACACCGACACTGACGTGCGGCTAGCCGGACGCCACACCGGGCACGGTCGCGCCGACCGCGCCCGGCGTGGGCACCGGGATGCACCCGCCGTTCGGCCTCGACGGCCGACGAGGCCTCGCGCACGGCCGACGCGGAACCCGTGAGCGCGCGCCGCCAACGGGCGGCTTCCAGTGCAACGGAGGCGGAATCGAGGGCACTTCATGATGTCCGTTCTCCTGGCCGAGCTGTCCGTTTCCGAGGGAAGCGGTCGGCCGGACGGCTGCGCACGGCAAAAGTTCGGCCTCGGCCGGGTGGGAGAGAAACGGGCAATCGGTGGCGCAGTGGTGTCTTCTGCCCCGCCGTCCTGCCGTGGACGAGGGGCGTGCGGGCAGGTTGACACGCCGGGGGAAGCAGGGGCGGTCCGGGTGCGGCGGGGTAGTGTGTTCGAGACTCGAACAGTTCACTGAAGATGGAGCCGATGAACGTGTCGACTCGCGGCAGACGGTTGCGGAGCCGAGCCGCCACAGCAGTCTTCGTCTGCGCGATCACCCTGTTACCCGGCCCGAGTTACGCGACCCCGGGCGAACCCGATCCGCGGAACGACCAGTCGATCGAGGACATCCACGACGAGTTGAACGGCCTCTACCGCCAGGCGGAGGTGGCCACCGAGGCGTACGACGCCGCCGGCGTGAAGGCGGCCGAGCAGGAGAAGCGGCTGGCGTCGCTTCACAAGGACCTGGCCCGCACCGAGGACAGGCTGGACGATCTGCGCGACCTCGCGGGTGCGGCCGCCCGTACGCAGTACCGCGGGGGCAATCTCGACTCCACGGGTATCCAGTTGCTGCTCGGCGACCATCCCGAGCACGCCCTGGACGACGCGTCCCAGGCCCGCCAGGCCCTGCGCGACCTGGTCACCGTGTCCGAGAGGCAGCAAAGTACCCGCGCACAGCTGAGCCGGCAGACGGACGCCGCCGCCGAGAAGCTGCGGGAGCTGAAGAACACCCGCGCGGACAAGGCGGACGCGAAACGGAAGATCGAGCAGCGGATCGCCGCGGCCGAACGGATCGAAGCGGGCCTCAAGAAGGAACAGACCCGCAAACTGGCCCAGTTGGAGGAGAAGGAGGCACAGGAGGCCAAGTCCAAGTGGACGGGCCTCAGTTCCGGCGGCCAGACCGGCTCGGGCGCCGGCCCGACGAAGGCGAGCGGAGCGGCGGCGAAGGCCGTCGGCTTCGCGTTGGCGCAGATCGGCAAACCGTACGTGTGGGGTGCCGTGGGCCCCTCGTCGTACGACTGCTCGGGACTGACCTCCACCGCGTGGGCGGCGGCCGGGCACCCCATACCCCGCACCTCGCAGGCGCAGTGGCAGGGACTGACCCGGGTCAGCCTGGCCTCCGTACAGCCCGGAGACCTGATCATCTACTACGACGCCACACACGTGGGCATGTACATAGGGGGCGGGCGGATCGTGCACGCTCCGCGGCCCGGACGCACGGTCACGATCGCCCCGGCCGCCTCCATGCCCATCGTCGGTGTCGTCCGACCCGGAGTCTGAGCGGATGACCTCCTCACTGACCCCTCGTGACGAGGGGAACCTGCCCGCGCTGAGCGCACCGCCGCTGGTCCGGCTCGACGCCTATGTGGCCGAGGACGGGTCGACGGTGGTCAACGGCCATCTGCTGGAGATGGGCGGCACGCGACCCCCCAACGAGGCGATCCTCGACGCGATCGCCATGTTCGCCCGCACCCTGCGGGCCCCGGTGGCGGCCACCGTCATCGACCGCACCGTGATGCAGGTGGCACGCCTGCGGGTCTACCCCGACGGCTCCAGCCGCACCATCGCCGAGGAGGAGGACCTGCCGCCCGGGCGCGAGCGTACCGCCGCGGAGGAGGAGGCGTTCCCGCCGCTCGCCCGCGTCGAGCGCATCATCCAGCACGCGCAGCGCGGGGAGCTGCACGCCGCGGCGGTCCTCGCCAGCGCGCTGCGGGAGCACCTCACGCTGCGCAGGGGCGCGGAGGACGAACTCTCCCTGGAGGCACGGGCGATCGAGGCGTACCTCGCGTATCAGCGCGGCGACTACATGGTCTCCACCGTCCTCGCGCTGACCGTCGCTCGCATCCGCTGCCGGACCGACCTGACCCGGGCCGCACCCGAGGTGGCCCGCGCCACCGCGGCCTGGCAGCGGCTGACGGACGACGGCCAGGTGGCCACCCGGGGGCAGGAACTGCTGCACATGTGGGAACACCTGGCCGCGGAGGGCTTCCTGCTGGAACCGGCCCACCAGGCCATGGCCCAGGCCGTCCGGAGCCGGCTCGAACGGGGCAACAGGCCCGTACCGGCCGCGGCCACGGCACCGGCGGTGACCGCGGGCCAGGGGCCGGCCGCCCCCGAGGACACGCCTCTCAGTCCCACCCGCCGGGGACTGCGACGATTCACCCGGCGACCGGGCCGGTCCGCCGAGTCACAGCCCTAGCCTGATTCTGCCGGGGATCCGACCGCGCGTCGGGTCCGCGTGTCCCGGTCCTGCGCCAGGTCACGGTGTGGAACTACCACCGTGACCTCGGCGAACGGCGCGGTCACCCGGACCTGCCCGGTCGGCCTCCAGCACGCGGCCCGCGACCACCGGCCGGTCACGTCCGGCGCGGGCCACGGGGCAGGCCGGACTGTGGTCGCCGGCGACGGAGGGGGCAGAGACCCAGGGGCTTACCCGGGGCACCGGGCACGACGTGACCGCCGGTGCTCAGTAGGCGTGGTGCACCTGCCAGAACGCCCAGGCCTGGCAGGGGCTGCCGTAGGTGGTGTTCATGTAGTTGAGGCCCCACTTGATCTGCGTGGCCGGGTTGGTCTGCCAGTCGGAGGCGACGGAGGCCATCTTGTTGCCGGGCAGGGCCTGGACGAGGCCGTAGGCGCCGGAGGAGGGGTTGACCGCGAGGTAGTTCCAGGTGGACTCGTGATCCACGATGTTGCTGAAGCACTGGAACTGGCCGCTCCCGACGATCTGCGCGGCGATGGCCTTGATCTGCGCCACGGTGTAGGAGCTCTGCACCGGAAAGCTGGCGGCGGGGTCACCGGCCGCGGCCTTGGCCGCCGCGCGCTCCTTGGCCGCGGCCTGCTTGGCCTTCGCGGCCTTGGCCGCCGCCGCCCGCGCGCTCTGCTCGGCGTCCTTCCTGGCGCTCGCGTCCGCCTGCACGGCCATGGCGTCGGCCTGCTGCGTCAGCGACGCCGTCTGCACCTGTGCCTGCTGCCCCGCGGGGAGGTCCGCGAGGAGGGTGGCGTCGGGCGCCGTCGCCTCCGCGTCGTTGTTCTGCGCGCTGCTGCCCGAGGCGACACCGACGACACTTCCCACAGCGGTGACCGCGGTGGCCGACACCACCGCGATCCCCCGGACCGATATGCGGCTCACGCGCTTCTCTTCCTCTTCGCCCGGGCCACCGTGTGCGGCGGTCGACGGAAGTAACTCGCCGGTTGGGCACGGCGGTTGGAACACTCTTGCGCGTCGGCGCGGCCGACGCAATGCCGTAGGGAGTGCGGATCCTCACATCCTCACCGCGCCGGAGCCACGGGCTCGCAGTGCGCCCTGACGGGCGACGCGGGCAGGTGTGAATGAACGATCCGGGACGCCGTCGCGTGAGACCAGCCGCGGCGGGGGGGGTGTTGCTCGGGCCTCGGACACTCCGCGGACCTTGGCTGACGCGAATGGGCCGACCACCATGGGCGGCAATGAACAGTGAGCTGAACCGGGTGCCGGGCTCGGGACCGAGGCGGGTTGTCGGGCTCGACGCCGGCGGCTCCCGGACCCGTGCCGTCCTCGCGGACGCCGGTGACGGGCGCACCCTCGGGGAGGGCGTGGCCGGGCCGGGCAACGCGCTGACCGTCCCGGGGCCGGAACTCGCCGATCACCTGGCCGAGGCGGTCGCGTCGGCCGTCCCGGAGGCGGAGCGCGCGCGGGTCGCCGCTGTCGTCGGCGGTTTCGCGGGGGCCGCCCGGGCTCCCGAGGAGGAGCCCGGCCGGGTGCGGGCGCGGGCCGCTCTCACCGCCGCGCTGACCCAACTGGGCATCGGCGCCGCGGCGGTCGAGGTCTGCAGCGACATCGAGGCGGCTTTCGCCGGCGCGCCCGGGCGGCCGGCGGACGGAATCGCCCTGGTGGCCGGCACCGGCGCGGTCGCCGCCCGGATCGCCGGGCGCGTGCTGGTCGCCACCTCCGGCGGTGACGGCTGGCTGCTCGGGGACGACGGCGGGGGCTACTGGATCGGGCGCGAGGCGGTACGGGCGGCTTTGCGGGCGGCGGACGGTAGGGGGGAACCGACGGCACTGACGGCGGCGGTCGGGCGGGCCCTGGGAATTCCGGCGAGCGTGCTGCCACCGGGCGGGAGCGACTCCTGGGCGCCCGCGGCCGACGGCAGGACCTGGGCGCCCGCCCCGCGGGCCGCCTACCGCGCCCGTCTCCTGCCGGCCGTGATGGACCGCCCGCCGGTACGGCTGGCCGACCTCGCCCCCCTGGTACCGCGGGCGGCGGCAAAGGACGCGGTCGCAAGGGCCGTCCTCCAGGAAGCCGCCGCTCATCTCGCCGGGACGGTCGCCGCGTTGGGGCCGCGCCCGGGTGAGGCCCTGGTCGTCACGGGCGGACTGGTCGCCCCCGACGGCCCGTTGCTGACCCCGCTCACCGAACGGCTCGCCCACCTCGACCTCGTGATCACCCCGGTGACGGACGGCCGGGCGGGCGCCGTGGCGCTCGCGCAGCTGCTCGCCGCCGGCCGCTGACCGGCAAAGGCACCGTGACCGCCGCGCCCCTGGACGACCGGGGCGCCGGCCTCGCTCCCGCACAACCCTGCCCGGCAGGACCGTGCCGTAGCGGGGGGTTCAGCGCGACCGCCGGGACTTCACCGCGTGCAGGCCCGCGATGTGGTCGGTCAACGCCAGTGAGGCGCTGGCCCGTTGGTAGGAGAGCTGGGCGACCCGCACGTACAGGCAGTCGATGAGGACCAGGACCGAGTGGCGGGCGCCGATGACGCCGGTGGGAAAGCTCGTCTCCGAGGTGGAGGAGATGAGCCGGATGTCGGCGGCGCGGGCGAGCGGCGAACGCGGATCGGCGGTGAGGGCGATCGTCGTCGCGCCGCGCTCCTTGGCCGTCTCGAACGGCTCGGTCGTCTCACGGGTCGCCCCGGAGTGGGAGATGCCGATCGCGACGTCGGCGGGGGTGAGCAGGGCGGCCGAGGTGGCGGCGGCGTGCACCTCGGTCCAGCCGCGCACCGAACAGCCGATCCGGAACAGCCGGGTCTCCGTCTCCTGCGCCACCGCGCCGCTGCCGCCCACGCCGTAGACGTCGATCCTGCGGGCCCGCGCCATGGCCTGCGCGGCCCGCTCGACCGCGTCCAGGTCGATCCGGTCCAGGGTCTGCTGGACGGCCCGCAGATCCGCGGCGCCGACCACCTTCACCACCCGCTCCAGGCTGTCGTCCGGGGAGATGTCCGGACCGATCTCGGCCGTGCCCCAGGCGGAGACCTCGCCGCGGCCCCGCTCCTGCGCCAGCGCGATCAGCAGGTGCTGGTAGGAGTCGAGGCCGACGGCCTGGCAGAAACGGGTCACGGTCGCCTGGGAGGTGCCGGTGCGGCGGCCCAGCTCCGCGGCCGAACAGCGGGTGACGGCGGCCGGATCCGCCAGGATCAGCTCGCCGACCTTCCGCAGGGAGCCGGCCAGGCGCGGCAGCTCGGTCCGGATGAGTGTGGTGACGTCGGTCGAGGGCATGCACTGAAGGTAACAGCCGCCTATACGGCGTCAGTTGAGCACCAGGACCGCGACGGGGCGCCATTGTGCCGCATACGGTGTGCCTGATGTGTTGATTCACCGGCAGAGGTTGATCCGGGATGGCTCACTCAGCGGTCGGCCTTCGTCCCGGTGGCCCACCTCGGTCGTCCCGGTTGTTCCCGGCAGTGGGGAGTGCGTACGTGTCCGTCGAGTCCGCCAACGAGTCCGGGACCGAGCCGGTGACCGCCGAACGCTTCGCGCGCGAGGGCCTCGCCGCCCTCCACCGCCTCACCGAGTCCGCGCGCGCCGACGTGACCAGGGCCGCCGGACTGATCGCCGACTGCGTCCGCGCCGACGGCGTCGTCCAGGCCTTCGGTACCGGACACTCCCAGGCGATGGTCCTCGAGATCGCCGGCCGCGCGGGCGGGTTCGTGCCCACCAACCGGATCGGCATCGCCGACCTCGTCCACTACGGCGGCGCGTCCCCGAGCGTCCTCGACGACCCGCTCCTGGAACGCGAGTCCGGCGTCGCCGCCCGTCTCTACGACCTCGCCGCCCCGCACCCCCAGGACCTCTTCGTCATCATCTCCAACTCCGGGGTGAACAACGTGATCGTGGAGATGGCCCTGCACGCCAGGGAACACGGCCACCGCGTTCTCGCCCTCACCTCCCTCGCCCACACCAGGGCGGTCCCCGCCGGTCACCCCAGCGGCAGGAAGCTCGCCGACCTGGCCGACGTGGTCCTGGACAACGCGGCCCCGCGCGGCGACGCCCTCTTCGGACTCCCGGGCGGCGGGGCGGTCTGCGCGCTGTCCACGCTGACCGGGGTCATGCTCGTGCAGATGGCGGTGGCCGAGGCGGCCGGCCTCCTCCTCGCCTCCGGCGACCGCCCCCCGGTCTACGTGTCGGCCAACGTGCCCGGCGGCTTCGAGGGCAACCTGGAACTGGAGAAGCGGTACGCCGGACGGATCCGGCGCACCGCGAGCTGACCGGCACGTCAACCGACGGCGGGCGAAGGCCGTTGCAGGAGAGGCCGAGGCCAGCGGCGCGGGGGACATCCGGAGCAGCAGGTCCTGGGCCCACCAGCCGGTCGACCGGGCGCCTCGCGCACGGTCGTACGGCTCGACGCGCTCCGGATCCGCGAGCGCGATACCGGCGGCGCCGGCGTCTCCCGGCGCACCCGGCGCCTGCTCAGCCGGCGGACCCCTTCCGGGCCCAGCCGGTGGATCCCTTCGGCCCCCACCCGCGGCCCGCCCCGGCATGTGTCCTCTTCGCCGCCTCGGCGAGAGCGGGCTGGAGCCGGCGGGCGGCGTCGACGTGGTCGTCGGTCCAGATGATCCGGACCGCGACGGGGGTGGCCCGGCCCCGGGCGTCGCTGAGTTCGGTACGGACGGACTCCACGAGCCGCGTGGCGCCCGCCGGCTGGAGCGGCACGGCGCCGGGCACGGGCGAACGACCGGTGAGGCTCGTGGCGAAGGCGTGGTACCAGCCGGTGACCAGGGCAGCCGATCCGAGGACGGCGCAGTGGGCGTCGGCCCGGACGGCCTGGACGCGTGCCCGGTCCTCGCCCCGCCACAGGGAGACGACGGCGTCGGCGGCCAGCCGCAGCCCGACGACCCCGTTGACGAGCGTGGTCGCGCAGGACAGCGACAGTGACTTGGCGCCGCGTTCGGCCAGGTAGGTGCGGAACGCGTCGTCGAGGCGGCGGGCGGCGGCCGCCGCCGCCCGGCTCTGCGGGCCGGGGGCGTGGGGGTGGGCGTCGCCGAGGGCGTAGTCGACGGCGTCCCCGAGGTAACGCGCGCTGTCGTCGTACGCCTCGGCGAGCGCCTTGTGGACGGCGCCGCGGGCGCCGCGCGGCCAGAAGAACGCGGCCACGACCACACTGACCAGGCACCCCAGCGCGATGTCCTGGACGCGCAGCAGCGCGATGTGCCAGTTCGGGTCGTGGCCGACGTTGAACAGCACCACCAGGGTGACGGTGAACGCGGCCTGCCCGGCGGCGAAGGAGACGGCTGCGGGCGCGATCCCGGCGAACAGGATGGCCACGGGGAGCACGAACCACAGGGCGGTGCCGTGGTGGCCGATCAGATGCAGCAGCCCGGCGCCGACCACGGACCCGGCGAGCGTGCCGAGGACGGCGCGGACGGCGTTCTGCCCGGTGCTGAGCGCGTTGGAGCGCAGCACGGACAGGGTGCCCAGCAGCACCCAGAAGGAGTGCCCGACGCCCGTCACCCCGGCCAGGAACACGGCGATGCCGAGGCCGACGGCGCCGCGCAGGCTGTTGTGCAGCCACACCGAGTCGGGCCTGAGATGGGTGACGGCCCGCTCCCGGGCGGAGGCGAGGGGCGCGGCCAGCGCGCCCGGCTCACGGCCGAGCAGCCGTTCGGGCCAGCTGCGCTGCCAGGCGGTGGCCGCCATGTCCACGTTGTCGGCGATCTGTAGCACGGCGAAGCCGAGCTCCTGGGCGCGGAAGGACACGTCGAGCGTGGCGATGAACCCGTAGACCTCCGCCGTGCTGGTGCCTCCCGGATGCCTGGCGGGCACCTGGACGGTGGAGCTGTGCTCCATCTCGGCCAGGGCCGCCCGCAGCTCCTTCCCGCGGGCCCGCAGCGGGACGGTGTCCCCGTTCAGGTCCGTGAGCAGGTCGCAGGCCGCCTCCAGGACCCCGGCGGCGGCGCGGCGCACGGTGTGCGCGGCCGGATCGCAGGTGGAGGGCTCGTCGGTGTACTCGGACCGGTCCACGAGGACGGCGCACAGCCAGGTCAGCTCGTCCACCAGCCGCACCACGGCACGTGAGGTCGCGGACAGGCCGGTGGGGCGGTACGGGGTGGCCTCGAAGGCGCCGCGCAGGTCCGCGCCGGTCCGGGCGGTGTGCTCCGCCCCGAGCCGGCACCGCTCGGCGTCGGACCCCGGCCCGTCCGGGCCCGGCAGGCCCGCGCGGACACGCAGATACCCCGCGGCGGCACGGCAGACGGCGGCCGCCGGGGCGCTGAGCGGGTCGGCGACGGGACGCGGCCACAGCAGGGCGACGGCAGGCAGCGCGACCGCCGCCGCCAGGCCCGCGCCGGCGAGCCGCTCAGGCAGTTGCGACAGCGCCGCCGGGGCGCTGACCGGCAGCACGAAGGCCAGCAGGAGCGCCGTCGAACTGCCGGCCAGGACTGAGCTGACCACGCCGGCGAAGAGGACCGCGAACCCGATCACGACCGTGGCCGCCACGGCGAGCCAGAGCCGTTGCGCGGCCAGCGTCCCGAGGCAGATGAGCACCAGCCACCCCACCGCGAGCGCCGCCTGCGCCCGCAGCCGCTCCACCATCGGCCCGGAGTAGTCCACCAGCAGCAGCATCGAGAACGAGCCGAACGCGGCGTAGCTCGCCATCGCCGGGGAGTGCAGCACCTCGGTGCACAGGGCGAACAGGGCGGGCATCACCAGTGCCGTACGCGCGGCCCGCCGGGTCGCCGCGAGGTCCGGGTCCTGGCCGCGCAGCCACGTCACCCAGCGTGCTGCCCGCCCCGACATGTCCACCTCCCGCCGGCCCCGGGCAGCCGGCCCCGCCGCCGCACCGCGCACACCACCCATATGCGGCCACCAGCGGGCCGACCGCAACATTTGCCGGGGCTTACGACTCCCCGTGGCCCCTCGGCGCACGCCGCCGCGGCGACGCACGGCTCCGTGCTCAGCGCACCGGGAAGCCGAACGAGTACCCCTGTTCCTTCAGCCACGGCAGCACCTCACGCAGGGCGGCCACCGTCTCGGAACGGTCGCCGCCGGCGTCGTGGAAGAGAATGGTCGGCCCGTTCGGCATCTCCTCCTTGACGGTGGCCACGATGGCGGCCGTGCCGGGGCGTTCGAAGTCCTTCGAGTCGACGTTCCAGCCCAGCGGCCGCATGCCGTGCGAGGCGGCGAGCTTACGGCTGTAGGGGGTGAAGGCGCCGCCCGGCGCGCGGTAGTAGAGCGGCCGGACGCCTCCGGACGCCTCGGTGATCATCCGCTCGGCGTCGAGGATCTGCCGGGACTGGTAGGCCTCGGGCTTGGTGTCCATGGTGACGTCGTGGGAGACCGTGTGGTCGCACAGCCGGTGCCCCGCCGCCACCACCGCCTTCACCAGGTCCGGGTGCGCCTGCGCCTGCGGTCCGATCATGCAGAACGTGGCCTTCAGGTCGTACTCCTTGAGCACCTGGAGCACCTTGGGGGTCCAGACCGGGTCCGGGCCGTCGTCGATGGTGATGTTCACGCCCCTGGTGCCCCGGTCCGAGGCGTGCGCGATCTCGGCCGACACAGGGGCCGGGGCTGGGGCCGCCTTCGGAGCGCTGTGCCGCGCCGAAGTCCCTTCTTCCGCATGCCCGTTGACGGGTCCGGCCTGCGCGGTCCACAACGAGGCGGCCACGGTCACGGCTGTGATCCCGAGCGCCGCCGCGACCACTTGGCCGTACCATCCCCGTCCGCCGTGCCGCGCCATGTCCGCCCCGTTCCTGGTAGTCGAGTCCATCTCGTGCACCCGTCAGGACGGATAACGGAGGGCACCGGATCCGTCCGTTACCGATCACGGACAATTCCGCGAGAGTTCTGCGACAGGCGCACTGCCAGACCTTTAACGCGGGGGAGGACGAACGGTGTTGGCCGTCCCTCGGGAAACGGGCACAGGGCGTTGCGGACGGGGCGCCGAGGCTCTCGGCGGAGGTGCTCGGGCAAGTGGCAAGCAGCAATGGCCGACGAGCAGGCCGCTCACGTTCGACCGGTCGCGGACCAGCCGTGCGCCCGCCTTGGACACCCGGAAGTCCCGGCCGTTCTGCGGCGGTTGCCAGGCGGTGCTGTCTCCCCGGACCGGTGGACCGGAACGCAGGGCCGCCGTGACCGTCTCACCCCGGCACGGTCCGGAACGCGAGCCACCGTTCGCGATGATCACATGGAGACATGCCGAAGTCCTCGGGTGGGCCTGCCTCCGGGCGGCCACGGCCCTCGAAACTGTCAACCGTCAGCCGGCCGCGGCCTGTTCGAGCAGCGTGTGCGCCCAGAGCCCGAGGGAGCAGTCATGAGATCGCGTCTCCAGTGGATCGACGGCCGGGGCGAGCACGCCGTCGTCGCACGCACACGGGCGTACGGGGCCGAGGTCCTGGTCAAGTTCCTGGTCCTGGTCGGCCTGCTGTACATGCCGGTTCTGCTTTTCCACTGGGGTGAGTGGATCCCGTTCGCCGTGGCCGCCCTCTACCTGTTCTGGGAGCTGGGCCGTGTCAGCAGCGCGCTGGGCGAGCTCGCCGGCCTCTGGAACGACCAGCGTCAGGAGCGGCAGGAGCCGGCTCGAAGCGACGCCCTCAACTGACCCGGCCGGCCTCAGCCTGTCCCGCCGACCTCCCGGACCAGCTCGATCGCCCGCCCCAGCGTGGTGAGCCGGTCCTCCAGGGTCTCGCCCGCCGGATAGAGCCGGACGGTGTCGACGCCGGCGTCACGCCACACCGCGAGGCGCTCGCGCACCATGGCCTGCGTGCCGATCAGCGTCGTACCGAGCACCATCTCGTCGGTCACCAGCGCGGCCGCGCCGTCCCGGTCGCCGGCCTGCCAGCGGTCGCGCACCTCGGCCGCGACCTCGGCCCACCCCTGGCGGCTGTAGGCGCCGTTGTAGAAGTTGGTGGACGCCGAGCCCATCCCGCCGAGACTGAAGGCGAGTTCCTTCTTGCGTCCGGCGACCATCGCGCCGAGCGCCTCCTCGTCGGGTGCGAAGGCGACCTCGGCGCCCTGGCAGACGTCCAGGTCCGCACGGGTACGACCGCTGCGGGCCAGGCCCTCGTCGAGGTGGGCGAAGTAGGCGTCGGCGGCGCCCTCGGGCACGAAGCTGGTGCCCAGCCAGCCGTCGGCGGCCTCGCCGGTCAGCCGCAGCATGGCCGGGGAGAGGGCGGCGAGGTAGACGGGGATCTCGTGCTCGGCCCGCATCGACAGCCGCATCGGGACGGCCTCACCGCCCGGCAGCGGCAGGCTGAACTCCGTGCCGGAGTAGGAGAGCCGGCCGCCGCCGACCACCTGCCGCACGATCTCCACCGTCTCGCGCATGCGCCGCAGCGGCCGGGCGAAGGGGACACCGTGCAGTCCCTCGATCACCTGCGGCCCGGAGGCACCGAGGCCGAGCAGGAAACGCCCGCCGGACAGGTTGGAGAGGGTGATGGCCGTCTGGGCCACGGCCGTCGGTGTCCGGGTGCCGAGCTGCATGATGCCGGAGCCGAGCAGCATGCGGTCGGTGAGCGCCGCGTAGTAGCCGAGCGCGGAGGGCGCGTCGGAACCCCAGGCCTCGGCGACCCAGCAGACGTCCAGGCCCAGCTTCTCGGCCTCGACGACGAAGTCGCTCTGCTGGGACCAGTGTTCGCCGCCCGAGGCCTCGATCGTGGTGGCTGTCCGCATCACGCCTCCGCCCGCCGCTTGATCTGCGCGAGGGTGGCGGTGATGCCACGCTCGAACTCCCGCAGCCGTACGAACACGATCTTCTGTTCCTTCTCGGGCATCCGGTCGATGGCGACGGACAGTCCGGAACGCCCCGGACCCAGCTGCATCCACTGCGACAGGTCGGTCCCGCCGTCCTTCGGGCGGAGCCGGAACCGCCAGACCGCGGAGGGTTCGGACGGATCCTGCACCGCCCAGGCGAACACCGACTCCGGCTTGTACTCGATCACGTGGGAGGTGGTCTCCCACTTCCCGAACGCCTCGTGCTCACTGCGGCCGACGAACCTGGTTCCCACCGCCGGACCGGCGGCTCCGTCCAGCCAGGCGACCGACCGGAGCTCCTCGCTCATGTCCGGCATCAGCTCGATGTCGCTGACCAGCGCCCACACCGTGGCCGGTGGGGCGTCGATCCAGGTCTCCACCTCGACCGTGGGTCTGTCCGCGTAGCGCGCGCCCGTCCACTCCAAGACCGTCAGCCTCCTTGCTGTCCACGTCTCTGACCTCCAGGGTTGCTAGATGAGACCCACTCTGTCAAGAGAGGTCAAGAGAGAAGGGGCAGGAGCCCCGAGAGGCCGACGGCGGGCCGCGCCGTGCTCAGTCGGTGCCGAACCGCCGGCGGACGTCCGGCCGCTGCCGGAGCCGCTCGGGGTATCCGGGGCCCATCCGCATCGAGGTCTCCTCCGATCTGAGCGGCGTACGGCACTGGGAGCAGACGACCTCGGGCACGGTGTCGTGGTCGCAGGCCTCGTGGTGGAACACCACGGGCACGCCCCGCTCCCCGGCCAGCCAGCGGTCGCCCCACGCGGACATCGCGGCCAGCACCGCGAACAGGTCCCGCCCCTTCTCGGTCAGGACGTAGTCGTAGCGCGGCGGCTCGGCCTCGTACAGCCGCTTCTCCAGGATCCGCTCGTCGACCAGGAGGCGCAGCCGGTCGGTCAACGTGTTGCGGGCGATGCCCAGTTCCTGCTGGAACTCGTCGAAGCGGCGGATCCCATAGAACGCCTCCCGCACCACGAGCGGCGTCCAGTGGTCACCCAGCAGATCGACGGTCCGTGCGATGGAGCACGGCCACTTGGCGAACGACGTCCGTTTCATGCCTCCACGATAACGAGTCTTATGAAGAAACTCAGCTGACAGGTGCGTCTCCCGTGACGGCGAGCGACCGGACGCGGGCCCGCTCGTAGTCATCGGCCGCCCGCCCCGCGAACCCCACGGGATGTGGGCGGCCCGCGCAGGCCACAGCATGAAGCGAGGGCCGGGCCGTCCGCCGGGCCGCGAGCCGTGGATCGAGGTGTCCGACCATGAGGATCGAGGGATCGGTCGCGCTGGTGACCGGAGCGAACCGGGGGATCGGGCTGGCGTTCTGCCGAGCCCTGCTGGGCCGGGGCGCGGCCAAGGTGTACGCGGGCGTACGACGGCCGGAGGACTTCACCGTGCCGGGGCTGGAGCCGCTGCGCCTGGACGTCACCGACCCCGGGCAGATCGAGGCCGCGGCGCGGACGGCGTCCGACGTGAGCATCGTGATCAACAACGCGGGCATCCAGGCCGGGCCGAGCCTGCTGGAGGGTTCCCTGGACGGTGCGCGGCAGGAACTGGAGGTGAACTATCTCGGCACCTGGGCCGTCTCACGGGCCTTCGCGCCGGTGCTCGCCGCCCATGGGGGCGGCGCCCTGGTGAACATGCTGTCCGTGGCGTCATGGCGGTCGACCAGGCGGTTTCCCAGCTATGCCGCGTCCAAGGCGGCGCAGTGGTCGCTGACCAACGCGTTGCGGGTCGCTCTGCGGGAGCAGGGGACGCTGGTCGTCGGCGTGCACGTCGGCTGGGTGGACACGGACGCCACCGCGGGGGTCGACGAGCCGAAGACGGATGCGGCCGAGGTGGCCGCGCGGACCATGGACGCGATCGCCCGCGACGAACCCGAGGTCCTGGTCGACGACACGGCCCGCCAGGTGCGGGCCGCGCTGTCCGGCCCGCTCGATCTTCTCTACCCGACCGGCTGATCGCGCGGCCCGATCGTGCGACGGTGGAGTCAGCAGATCGACCCGACACAACGGTGAGGTGGAACCATGCAGACCGACTTCGACGTCGTCGTCCTGGGAGCCGGGCCGGGCGGCTACGTGGCCGCGATCCGCGCCGCCCAGCTGGGCCTGCGCACGGCCATCGTGGAGGGCCGCTTCTGGGGTGGGGTCTGTCTGAACATCGGCTGCATCCCGGCGAAGGCGCTGCTGCGCAACGCCGAGGTCGCCCAGCTGATCCTGCACGACGCGGACAAGTTCGGTGTGAAGATCAGCGGTGAGGTGGGCCTGGACTACCGTGCCGCCTACGAGCGCAGCCGGGTGGTGGCCGACGGGCGCGTCAAGGGCGTCGGCTACCTCATGCGCAAGAACAAGATCGAACAGTTCGAGGGGCAGGGCACCTTCCTCGACCCGCACACCCTCCAGGTGCGCATGGCGGACGGCGAGATGACGCTCTCCTTCCGCTCCTGCATCATCGCGACCGGCTCGACCGTGAAACTCCTGCCCGGCACGGCGCTGGGCCGGCGCGTCGTCACCTACGAGGAGCAGATCCTCTCCGACACCCTCCCGTCGAGTCTGATCATCGCGGGTGCCGGGGCCATCGGCGTCGAGTTCGCCTATCTGCTGCGGTCGTACGGCGTCGACGTCACGCTGGTGGAGTTCCTGGACCGGATCGCCCCGCTGGAGGACGAGGAGGTCTCGGCCGAGCTGACCAGGCGCTTCAAGCGGCAGGGGATCCGGGTCCTGACCTCCACCGCCGTGCGGTCCATCGAGGAGACCGAGGACAACGTCCGCGTGACGGTCCGCTCCGGCGACTCGGAGCAGGTCCTGGAGGCGGAGAAGGTCCTGCAGGCCACCGGCTTCCAGCCGCGGACGGCCGGCTACGGGCTGAACAGCACCGGCGTACGGCTGACCGAGCGCGGTGCCATCGACATCGACGGGTTCTGCCGCACCAGCCAGCCGCACATCTACGCCATCGGCGACGTCACGGCGAAGCTGATGCTCGCGCACACCGCCGAGGCGATGGGCGTCGTCGCCGCGGAGAGCATCGCCGGCGCGGAGACCATGGAGCTCGACTACCGCATGATCCCGCGCGCGACGTTCTGCCAGCCGCAGATCGCCAGCTTCGGCTGGACCGAGGCCGAGGCCCGCGCCCAGGGCTTCGACGTGCGCGTGGCGAAGTTCCCCTTCACCGCCAACGCCAAGGCGCACGGCTTCGGCGACACGGTCGGGTTCGTGAAACTCGTGAGCGACGCCCGGTACGGCGAACTGATCGGCGGCCACATGATCGGACCGGACGTGACGGAGCTCCTGCCCGAGCTGACGCTCGCCCAGAAATGGGACCTCACGGTGCATGAGCTCGCCCGGAACGTGCACGCCCATCCGACGCTGAGCGAGGCGGTCCAGGACGCCCTGCACGGGCTCGCCGGCCACATGATCAACCTCTGACGGGCGGTACCGGCACCCCGCCGGGCAGCGTGAGCGGAGAGGCCGTGGCGCCCCGGCGCGTCAGTTCGACCGGATCGGCGGACCCGCCAGCCGGGCGGCGGCGTCGTGGATGAGCCGCGCGTGCAGTTCGAACAGGGATACCAGGTCGACGGAGTCGCCCTTGACCTCCCGGTGCACGAACAGGCCGTCGGCGCCGGCGACGGCGTAGGTGGTCAGGGTTTCCACGGCGTCCTCGGCCAGGGCCGGGAAGAGGGCGGCGATGATCTCGGCGATGCGCCGGTGCGAGATGTCGCGGACCTGGAGGAAGACCGCACGGCCCCGGGGCTCGGTGGGTCGGCGCTCCAGCGCGAGCATCAGGCCGAGGCGCAGGAAGTCCGGGGCCGCGACCAGGGACCTGGCCACGTTCGCGGCCATCAGGGTGACCCGTTCCAGCGGGGTCCCCGCCTCGTCGCCGGGCAGTTCGACGGTCGTGAGCCAGGTTTCGAAGCTGCGCTCGATGACGGCCGCGATCAGGTCGTCCTTGTCCTTGAAGTGCCAGTAGATCGAGCTCGGGGGCAGCCCGCACTTGGCGCTGACGGCCGCGATGGAGGTGCCGTCGTAGCCGCGCTCGCCGGCGATCTCGACGGTGGCGTCGAGGATGCGCTGGCGCGACTCCACCCCGTTCGCGCGCTTCCTGCGCGTCGTCTGCGGCCCGGTCATCCCTGCGCCTCTCGGAGTTCGAGGCGGCCCGGCGAGCCGCCTCTGGGGTGCCCATTCTAATTGGAGCGACCCCTACAGCAGGAACCGCCCGGCAGACGGCCGGACCGGACACGGGGCAGACGTTCAGGAACTGTTCAGGCGAATGCTGTCAAAGTCGGCCATAACAGCCGCCCTGCCGCGGCCGCTCACGACAGGGCGCGCGTCCCCCCTCCCGCGAGCGCGCACCCTGCGGCACGACCGAACAGGAGCCCCCCACCGTGAAGCAGTCCGAAGTCCTCACCGATACCGCGGACCAGGGCACGGCCACGTCGGTGACGAAGAAACTCCCGGAGGTGACACTGGCGTTCTGGATCATGAAGATCGCCGCGACCACCCTCGGCGAGACGGCCGGCGACCTCTTCGCGCAGACCCTGAAGCTCGGCTACTTCCTCACCACGATCGCGCTGTTCCTGGTGTTCGTGGTGACACTGGCGGCCCAGCTCCGCTCCCGCCGCTACCACCCGTTCTTCTACTGGACGGTCATCCTCTCCACCAGCATGGCCGGGACCACCATGTCCGACTTCATGAACCGCGACGCCGACGCCGAGTACCTGCCGCACGGCGCCACTTCGCTCGGCTGGGGACCCCAGGGCCTCGGCCTCGGCTACCCGGTCGGCGCGGCCATCCTGATCTCGATCCTCCTCGCCGTCTTCGCGGTCTGGAAGGCGACCGGCACCACCTTCCGGATCCGGGAGATCGTCACCCTCCGCGCCGAGGCCCTGTTCTGGTCGGCGATCCTCGTCTCCAACACCCTCGGCACCTCCATGGGCGACTTCCTCTCCGACAGCTCCGGCCTCGGCTACGCCGGGAGCGCGCTGCTGGTGACCGGGGCGCTCGCCGTCCTGGTCGCCCTGATGAAGGTGCCCGTCGTGCCCAACGTCCTGCTGTTCTGGATCGCGTTCGTCCTCACCCGCCCGCTCGGCGCGACCGCGGGCGACTTCCTGACCAAGCCGGTCGCCAAGGGCGGCCTGAACCTCGGCACCGCCGGTTCCTCGGCCGTCCTGCTGGCCGTCCTGCTCGGCCTCATGGCCTACGCGCAGATCCGGGAGCGCAGGGTCTCCGCCTAGGACACGGAGAGAGGGGGAGCGGGTCCCCCGGCCGCTCACCCGGCGGGCAGGTCGGCCAGGAAGCGGGCGCCGGAGGTGTAGGCGCGATCGTGGGACACCTCGCCGCCCACGCCCCGGGCCAGGCGCCGGGCGAGTGGCAGTCCGAGGCCCGCGCCGTCGTGCCCGTCCTCGGGATCGGCGCGGCGGCCGGGCTGGAAGAGGTCGCCCACGAACGCCTCCGGTACACCGGGACCGTCGTCGGTGACGCTGATCCGCACCCCGCCGGGCACCGGTCGCGCGGACACGGTCACCGTGGAGCGCGCGTACCGGACCGCGTTCGTCAGAAGCGGGTCGACGATGCGTTCGAGCAGCGCCGGCCGGACGCCCGCCGCCAGCTCCGGCCCCGCCGTGTCGACGACGGCTCTCACCTGTTCCGGCGCCCCGAGGCGGTCGACCAGACGGCACAGGACCGGCTCGACGGCCGTGGCGCCGGGTACCGCCGTGGCGGCGGTGCGCGCTTCCGCTCGGGCGTCGTCCAGCAGGGTGTCGCAGATGGTGCGCATGGCCTGGGCGGCGTCGGCGATCACCTCGTGCGTGGCGCGGGTCTCGGCGGCGGAGCGCGGCCGGGCCCGCCACCAGTCCAGCTCGATGATGATCCGGGTGAGCGGGGTACGCAGTTCGTGGGACAGCTCCCCGGTCAGCTGCCGCTCGTGCCCCAGCACGGTACGGATGCGGTCGAGCAGCGTGTCCAGCGAGGCGCCCAGGCTCGCGAGCTCGGCCGGATGATGCGCGGCGCCGAAGCGTTCGTCCGACCCCGCGGCACTCCACTCGGTGGCCTGGTCGGTCATGGTCCGCACCGGACGCAGCGCCCGCCCGACGGCGAGGCGGGTCAGCGCGTAGGTGCAGGCGAGCATGACGGCGTCCAGGGCCAGGGAACCCAGCAGCACGGCGGCCGCCGAGTTGCGGTACGGCGCGAGGTCCACGGCGGTGACGACCGTCGCCGTGCCGCTGCTCCCGGCCCGGGAGCGGGCGCACAGCCGGACGGCCTGGGGATGCCCGGCCCGTACGGTCGTACAGCCACCGTCGCCCCGTACGGCGAGCCGCGCGGCGGCCTCGGTCAGTGTGCGCTCGGCGGCGGTGGCCCGGGGCTTCTCCAGCAGCCGCGTCCCGCTGTAGATCCAGACGTTGGCGTCGAGGAGCCGGTCGTTGACGGTCTCCAGGACCCGTACCCGCGGGCCGCTGGTGTCCACGGTGGTGGCGACGGCGTCCGCACGGCTGCCCAGCTCGGCGTCCACCTGATGCCGCAGATGCCGGTCCAGCACGATGTTGAACGCCGCGGTCAGGACGGCCATCAGGAGGGCCGCGGTGGTCAGGGCCACGAGCGAGAGCCGGCCGCGCAGGGTGCGGGGGGCCAGGTGCCGCAGAAGGCGGGTCATGACAGCCGGTGGCCGATCCCGCGCGCCGTGCCCACGCTCAGGCCGCTGCCCGCCGCGCGCAGCTTGCGGCGCAGTCGGCTCAGGTACTGGTCCAGGGTGTTGTCGCTGACCTGGGCGCCGTCGGGCCAGGCGGCCCGGACCAGGTCACGGCGGCTCACGATGCCGCCTTTCGCGGCCATGAGGGTGGCCAGCAGCCGGAACTCCGTCGGGGACAGCTCGACCTCGGCCCCGCCGACGCTCGCGCGGTGCCGGGTCGCGTCCAGGACCAGGTCCCCGGCCGTGGAGACCCCCGGCGGGGCGGCCCGTCTGAGCGTGGCCCGCAGCCGGGCGACGAGTTCGGCGAGGTGGAACGGCTTGGGCAGGTAGTCGTCGGCCCCCGCGGAGAACCCGGACAGCCGGTCGGTGAGGTGGTGGCGGGCGGTCAGGAAGATGATCGGCGCCGTGAACCCGCCCGCGCGCATCGCCTGGCACACGTCCCTGCCGTCCGCGTCCGGCAGCCCGACATCCAGGACCACCGCGCCGATGCCGTCGGCGGTCAGCCGCAGGGCGCTGGCGCCGTCGGCGGCGGGCACGGGCTCGAAGCCCTCGTCGGCCAGCCCCCGGCGCAGCACGTCACGCAGGGCGTGATCGTCCTCGACGACGAGGATCTTGTGACGCATGGTCCTCCCTCGGATCTACGGCCCCGCGGCCCGCTCCGCCGAGCGATGCTCACCCGCGTCCCTCTTCGGACGCGGCGGCCCGTCGCCCCCGGTACAGCTCGGCAAGAACAGGGACCAGCGACACGACCACGATCAGTGCCACCAGCGGCAGCAGGTACCGGTCGACGTTCGGGATCGACGAGCCCAGCGCGTATCCCGCGAGGGTGAGGCCGACGCTCCACGCGAGTCCGCCGGCGATCTGCCACCGGGTGAACGTCCGAACCGGCACCTGGAGCGCGCCCGCCATCGGGTTGAGCACCGTCCGCACCACCGGCACGAAGCGTGCCAGCACGATGGCCTTCGCGTGGCCGTACCGGTCGAGGAACTCCTCCGCCCGTTTCACTCCTTCGTGCAGACGCCGGGAGCGGCTGCGCGTCAGCAGTGTCCCGCCGGCCTTCCGGCCGATCAGGTATCCGAACTGCGCCCCGGCCAGCGCACCCAGGGCCGCCGCCACGAGCAGCGGGCCCAGGGACAGGTGCAGACCGCCCCGCGCCGAGCCGGTGCACAGCAGGCCGGCGGTGAACAGCAGCGAGTCGCCCGGCAGGAAGAACCCGACCAGCAGTCCCGTCTCGGCGAACATCACCGCACCGACGCCCAGCACGCCGAAGGCCGCCAGCAGCGAATGGGCGTCGAGCACGTTCACGGCCAGCTGGGACGCGGCGAGGATCGGAGCGGTCATGAACGGGGCCCTTTCCGGCGGACGGCTGCACACGGCACCTCGGCGACTACAGCCTTGTAGACGTCGTAGGAAACTCTAGACGCTCGCCGGACCCGGTCGTCCCCATGCCGCTCCCGAGGCGAGGCTCTCTACACAATGTAGTAGACGTCTCCCGGTCGCCCGGACCCGTGAAACGCGCCTCCATATCACCTGCTCAACCACCTTGACCAGGTGCTTTGTCGAGGCGTACAGGTTGCGTTCAGGTTCGGGCGGCGGACGTGAAACTCATGCACCAGAGGCGCCAAAGTATTGGTAAAGACATCTGTGGCGCCGGGAGCCCGGCGTGTCATCGTGCCGCCCATGACCACAGAGCACCTCCTCGACGACCGCTCCCGCGTTCCCCTCCGCATCATGGCGAACAAGGTGCCGGAAGTGACCGCCTACTTCTGGATCATCAAGGTGCTCACCACCGGCATGGGCGAGACCGCGTCGGACCTGCTGGCCAAGCTCCTCGGCCCGGTGCCGGCCGTCGGGCTCGGCGGTCTCGCCCTGGCCGCCTCCCTGGCCCTGCAGTTCGCCGTGCGCCGGTACGTCGCCTGGGTCTACTGGACCGCCGTCGTCATGGTCAGCGTCTTCGGCACCATGGCCGCCGACGTGCTGCACGTCGGCCTCGGCGTGCCCTACACGCTGTCCACCCCCTTCTTCCTCGTCGTGCTGGCCGCAGTCTTCGCCCTCTGGTACGCCGTCGAGCGCACCCTGTCCATCCACGGCATCCGCACCCGCCGCCGGGAGGTGTTCTACTGGGCGGCCGTCCTCGCCACCTTCGCCCTCGGCACCGCCGCCGGCGACCTGACCGCCACCGTCGGCCTCGGCTACCTCGGCTCGGCGGTCCTCTTCGCCGTCGCGATCTGCCTGCCCGCCGTCGCCCACCGGGGCGGTGTCCTGAGCGCCGTACCCGCCTTCTGGACGGCCTACGTCATCACCCGCCCGCTCGGCGCCTCGCTCGCCGACTGGATGGCGCTCGGGCACTCCCGTGGCGGCCTCGGGTTCGGCCTCGGCCCGGTCACCCTCGCCTGGACGGCGGCCATCGCCTGCTTCGTCGGCTACCTGGCCGTCTCCCGCCGGGACACGTCCGCTCTCGACGCGGTCTGAGCGGCGCCGGGAAACGGTTCCGCCGCCGCCCGGGACGTCGGGGGTCCCGCGTCTTTCCTGGGCGCCCGACAGCGTTGCGGCAACCGCGAGTTGGGGGAGTGCTGGGCGGAACCGGCGAGTTGGGGGAGTGCTGGGCGCAACCGCCGGTGGCCGCGGTGCTCCCGGCCGTCGGCGCAGTCGCCTCCGGCGCCCTGCCAGGGGGCAGGCGGTGGCAACTCGCCCTGCCACGCGACCCGTCACGTCACGCCGTGGACGACGACCAGTAAGCGTCGACGGCCTGCCGGGCGATCCACCGTTCCGCGCCCCGGCCCGCCGGCCTCAGCGGTCGCGCGGCCCCATCCGTCGCCGCCTCTCGTCCCCCACATCGACCGAATTCGCCAAACCTCGCCGGCGACCTCGGGACAGATGATGTCGAGGCCCCTCAAGGCTGTTGAGAGGACGTCCGCTCGCCGAGCGGGCGGTCTCAGGTGCAGGTGAGGCGGCCGGCGGCTGCCTTGGCGGTGAGGATGCGGTGTACGGAGGCGGTGACCTTGGCGCGGAAGGAGGCGTCCCTCGCCATCTGGGCCTGCACCCCCTGCGCCATCGCCGGCACGGTCGACGCCTTGACGGTGAGGACCATGTCACCGCCGGCGGCGATGAACTGCACCGCCCGCTGCGCCGGGGTGTAGGCGCGCACCGCGACCGCCTGGCCGAGGTCGTCGGAGATGACGACGCCCTTGAAGCCGAACTTGGTGCGCAGCAGCGAGTTGATGACGGTCGGTGAGAACGCGGCCAGGTGCCTTGAGTCGATCTTGGTGTACTTCGCCGACGAGATCATCACGAACGGCGCACCCGCCTTGATCCCGCTCTGGAACGGCTGGAGGCTCGAACTGGAGGCGGTGGTCACCGAGTCGACGACGTTCGCGGTGGTGTCGGTGTTGCCGATGACCTGGCCCAGTCCGGGGAAGTGCTTGAACGTGGTCATCACCCCGGCCGTGCGGAAGCCCGCCGCGAAGGCGCCGGTGTGCGAGGTCACGACGGCGGGGGTATGGCCGTACTCGCGGTAGAAGCGGCCGATGGGAGCGTTGCGGGTGCCGAGACTCGCGGGCACCACATCGGCGACCGGAGCCAGATTGAGGTCCAGGCCCGCCGCCTTGAGCTGCCGCGCCCAGGTCTCGGCACGGCTGCGCAGGGTCGTCGTGCTCCACGTGCCCTGGGTCAGGGCGTTGGGCATGACCGAGAAGCCTGGCCCGCTGAGCACCTGCACCTGGCCGCCTTCCTGGTCGGTGGCCAGGAGCAGCCCGACCTGCCGGCCGCCGACCGTGTCGGACTGCTTGCGGATCGCGTCGACCACCTTCCTCGTCGCGGTGGTTCCGGCGGAACTGCGCCCGGTGAGCATGACGGACCCGACGTGGTAGGTGCGCAACGTCCGCAGGTCCGTCGTGCTCGGCTGGGAGGCGGAGACGCCGCCCATGAACAGCTGGCCGACGCGCTGGGCCTGGGTCATTCCCGCGTAGACCGTGTCGGCGCAGCCGGCGGCGGTGGCGGTGGACACGCGCTGGGCGGTCGCCCCCGCGGCCGGCACGGTGCACACACCGGCGGCGAGCACGGCGGTGAGGAGCCCGACAGTGGTGCGCCGTGCGGCGCAGCCGCACGTACGCGGGCGTACAGGTGTCCCCATGCTGCGCTCCTGACTGGTCCGGGTGAACGCCACGGAGACCACTGGGCCGACGGACAGCGTCGGACCGCATGGCCCGCGACCGCTTCGTTCGCCCCCCACGTTACGCCGAACGGGTGCTGTCGGCACGTGGGCGCAGCCGTTGTCCCGGGCCGCGAGGGCGTCCCGGGACAACGGCTCGGACGGGCGAGCGGGCAGGGTCAGGGGATGAGCCGCCACTGGTCGATGTAACCGACGTCGATCGCGGCGTGGTCCTGGACGCGGAGTTTCCAGGTGCCGGTCAGGGGCTGTGCGGAGGCGTCGACGGTGAAGGTCTGGTCGACGTTGTCGGCGGAGCCGCCACTGCGGTTCAGGAGCGAGTAGACCGTTCCGTCGGGGCCGACCAGATCGACCGTCAGGTCACCCCGGTAGGTGTGGATGATCTTCACGTAGACCTGGGTGGTCGCCGAGGCGTTGCCGGTGCGACCGGTGACGGTGACCGGGGACTCCACCGCGGCGCCGTTGTCGGGGATGTCGACGCGGGTGGCGCTGGCGTAGACGTAGGCCACCTCCCACGAGAAGCTCACGGTGCTGCCGGCGCCGGTGTCGTCGGTGACCGTGATGGTGACGTCGCTGGTGCCGAGGGTGGTCGGGGTGCCCGAGATCAGGCCCGTGGCGCTCATCGTCAGGCCGTCCGGCAGGCCGGTCGCCGTGTACGTCAGCCCCGCGCCGGAGTTCGTGGTGTAGGCGTCCGTCTGGAGGGACACGGCCTGCCCGATGCCGCTGATCTGGTCCGCGACGGGCGCCACGTTGACACCCAGCGCGATCCGCCGGCCCACGTTGATCGCCGCCCACGCGTCGGCCACGGCCAGGTAGGAGGGGCTGTAGGCGCCGAACAGGTCGGCCGCGGCCTGGAGGGTCGCCGTCCGGGCGCCCGCGTAGTCCGTGCTGGACGTCATGTACGTGGTGAGCGCCCGATACCAGACGCGTTGGGCGTTGTCGATGCCGATGCCCGCCACCGGAAGGCCGTCGTAGGTGGGGCTGTCGTAGGCGACCCCGTTCACGGTCTTCGCTCCGCTGCCCTCGGAGAGCAGGTAGAAGAAGTGGTTGGCCGGGCCGGAGGAGTAGTGGACGTCGAGGCCGCCCAGCGACGGGCTCCAGTAGTCGCTGGACGCGCCGTCCTTGGAGGGCTTGTCCATGTAACGCAGCGGGGTTCCGTCGCCGTTGATGTCGATCTTCTCGCCGACCAGGTAGTCCGGGACGTCGGCCGGCAGGTTCTCGTGGAACTCGACGGCGGCGGCGAAGATGTCGGAGGTCGCCTCGTTCAGGCCGCCCGACTCGCCGGAGTAGGTGAGACCCGCGGTGGCCGCGGTGACCCCGTGGCTCATCTCGTGGGCGGCCACGTCGAGCGCGGTGAGCGGGTGGGTGTTGCCCGCACCGTCGCCGTACGTCATGCAGAAGCAGCTGTCCTGCCAGAAGGCGTTGACGTAGTTGTTGCCGTAGTGGGCGCGGCTGTAGGCGGCGACGCCGTCGTTGCGTATGCCGTTGCGGCCGAAGACGTCCTTGTAGTAGTCCCAGGTGGCCGCCGCGCCGAAGGCGACGTCCACGCCCGCGGTCTGCCGGTCGGCCGGGGTGCCGTCGCCCCAGACATCGTTGTCGTCGGTGAAGAGCGTGCCGGTGCCGGAGGTGCCCTGGTTCAGGTCGTAGGTGCGGTGTCCGGCGCGGTCGCCGTCGACGAGCTGGTAGGTCGAGCCGGAGAGCGTGGTGCTGAGGGGCACGGTCCCGTCGAACTGGCCGGTTCCGGTGCCGGTTTCGACGCCCTGGTACCGGAAGAGCTGTTTTCCGGAACGTGCGTCGGTGATGACGTGGAGCTCGTTGGGGGTGCCGTCGTCCTGGCGGCCTCCGACGACGGACTCCCAGGCCAGGGCGGGGTGGCCCGAGGCGGCCCAGACGACCAGCCGCGGGGTGCCGTCGAGCGCGGGACGCTCGGCGCCGGACTTCGCCGCGGTGGTGAGGGCCTGCGCCTTCGCCGCGGCCGAGGAGATCCTCGCCCTGGTGGACGGGAGCGCCGGCGCGGCCTTCGTGGCCCGCGACACCGTGAGGCGGCCGCCGCTGTCGTGGACGATCAGGTCGCCGCCGAGGACGGGCAGGCCCCGGTAGGTGCGTTCGTAGCGGGTGTGGGTCGTGCCGTCGGCGTCCTGGCTCACGTCCTTGACGAGCAACTTCTCGTCGGCGCCGAGGCCGAGGGTCCTCGCGGTGTCCGGGGCGTCGGTCGCGGCGGCCTTGAGCAGCGCCGTGCGCTTCGCCGGCGAGAGCCGGGCGGGGGCCGCGCCGGCGTCGGGGGTGGCCAGGATCTTGGCGGGGGCGTGGCCGCCGGATGCGGCCACGGCGGTGCCTTGCTGGATTCCGGCCACGAGCAGCGCACTTGTGGCGGTCAGTGCGAGAGCCACGCTGCGTCTGGTGCGACGGTGGTGACGGTCCTGCCGGAGCATGCGTTCTCCTTCTGTGGGGTGATCGGGCCCGGTGGGGCCCGGGAGAGCGGGTCGGCCTGGTGAGGCCGTCCGGCGGCGCGCGGGTGAAGGCAGGGGGCGGGAAAGGGAATTGTGTGAGACACCTGTGTGCAGGCGGTGAACTGTCGCAGAGCAGATTGGCACCCGGAAACCGGAACTGTCATGACCGCATCAGAACAACGGCTTGAAGTGGCGGTTGCGAGCGGCGGGTTCGACGGCCTGAAGAGTGGTTTTCGGCCGTCGGCCCGGCGCGGCTCCGGAAGGCGTCGCTCTTGGTCGAGCCGCGCAGGCGGCATCGCGGCCGCCTGCCGCGCA
The DNA here is from genome assembly GCF_040686075.1 of Streptomyces sp. NPDC086519. NCBI lineage: Bacteria > Bacillati > Actinomycetota > Actinomycetes > Kitasatosporales > Streptomycetaceae > Streptomyces > Streptomyces sp. NPDC086519. The sequence goes on along the minus strand of NZ_JBFBJL010000011.1, from coordinate 139,996 downwards.
CGGACGGCCGGGCGTTGCGGTGGGGCGCAAGGGCCGCCGTGCGGTGAGGATTCGACGCCGCCCTCACACACGGGGGCCTTTGCCACGATCAAGAACGGGCGGCGTCAACGACGTTCGTGATCAGTGCATCGGGCCAGTCCGGGTCAGTCCGGGCTGGTCCGGGCGACCGGTGGTGGTGAAGCGTCTGCGGTAGTGGGTCGGGGTGGTGTCCAGGTGGCGGGCGAAGGCGCGGCGCAGGGTCTCGTCGCTGCCGAGGCCGCTGTGCTGGGCGGCCGAGGTGACGCTGTGGCCCTCCAGGAGCAGTTGCCGGGCGCGGTCCAGGCGGACCCGCTCCACCCAGCGGGCCGGGGTGATGCCCAGCTCGGCGGTGAACAGCCGGGTCAGATGCCGGGGGCTGACGGCGGCGGACGCGGCCATGGCGGGCAGGCTGTGGTCGGCGCCCGGATCGGCGAGGACGGACGCGATCAGGGTGCGGAGCAGGTCGCTGCGGGCGGGGGGTGTGGTGATGGCCGTGGAGAACTGCGACTGGCCGCCGGGCCGTTGCAGGAAGACGACCAGTTCGCGGGCGATGTCCCGCGCCACGGCGGCACCGTGGTCGTCCTCCACCAGGGCGAGGGTCAGGTCGATGCCCGCGCTGATGCCCGCCGAGGTGACGTACCGTCCGTCGCGGATGTGGATGGCGTCCGGCTCGACCCGCACCCGGGGGTAACGGCGAGCGAACGTGGCCGCGTGCCGCCAGTGGGTCGTCGCGCGCCGGCCGTCCAGCAGGCCCAGCTCGCCCAGCACGAACGCCCCCGTGCACACCGAGGCGACCCTGCGGGCCCGCTCGGTGAGGTCGCGGGCCGTGGTGAGCAGCGCGTCGTCGATCGGCCGTTCGGCGAGCAGGTCACCGCCGGCCACCAAGGCCGTGTCGACCGGACCGGCGTCGGCGGCCCGGACCGTGCCGGTCAGCGCCAGGCCGGCGGACGTGGTCACCGTGCCGCCCTCCGGTGAGACCAGCACCAGCTCGTAGGGGGCGGCGAGCCGACCCGCCTGGTGCAGCACCTCCGACGGACCGCTGACGTCGAGCATGGTCACCCCCTCGAAGACCACAAAGCCCACCCGATGCGTCATGTCCGAATCCGTGGTTTTCCTGGCGGCAGAGACATGGCCCAGCCTACGGCCCCCGAAGAACCCTGGAGGCACACCACCCATCCGGCACGGAGGCTGAGGAACGATGAGCGAAGAGATCGCAGGCGTGCGGATCCCCGACACCGCCCTGGTGCGGGAGGCCACCGAGCTGGTCCGTGACGTCGCCACCCCGCTGGTGTTCGACCACTCCCGGCGGGTCTTCCTGTGGGGCGCGCTGCGCGGCCGGGCCCTGGGGCCGGCCTTCGACCCCGAGCTGCTGTACGTCGGCGCGATGTTCCACGACCTGGGGCTCACCAAGAGCCTGCGCCGCACCGACCAGCGCTTCGAGATCGACGGCGCCGACGAGGCCCGCGCCTTCCTGCACGCCCACGGCATCACCGGTGAGCCCGCGGACCGGGTCTGGACGGCTGTCGCCCTGCACACCACCCCGGAGATCCCGCTGCACATGGCGCCCGAGATCGCCCTGGTGACCCGAGGCGTCGAGCTGGACGTGCTGGGCATCGGCTACCACGAGGTCACCGACGAGCAGCGTGCGGCGGTCGTCGCGGCGCACCCGCGCCCCGACTTCAAGAACCAGATCCTGGCCGCCTTCACCGACGGCCTCCAGGACCGCCCCGACACCACCTTCGGCAACGTCAAGGCCGACGTGCTCGCCCACTACGTCCCCGGCTTCCGGCGCGGTGACTTCGTCGAGGTCGTCAAGGACTCCGCCTGGCCCGAGTGACCCGCCCGTGGCAGAGGTTGCCCGGGTGGCGGTCTGAGCAGCCCCTCCACGACGTCGCGGAGGGGACCCAGGAGGTCCTCGGGTGTCGCGTCGGCCAGCGGCCGCAGGCCCACGGCCGAGCGTACGACGGCGACACCGACGCCGAGGGCGACCAGGAGCTCCGCCCGCAGCTCGGCGTCGGGTCCCGGCGCGGCACCCGACGCTTCGAGCACCTGCCGGCCGAACTCCGCCAGGGCCCGCCGGCGCAGTTCCGCCACCTGCTCGTCGCCGGAGTCGCGCAGCAGCATCAGCACCGGATGCTCCCCGAACTCCGTCCACGCCCCGGCCGCCAGCTGCCGGCTGAGCGCCTCGGCCAGCGCGGCCCGGCCGCGCGGGAACCCGCTCTCGCCGCCCAGGAACCGGGGCGTCGACGCCAGCGCCGCCTTGAACAGACCCTCCTTGGAACCGAAGTACCGCTTGATGAGCGCCAGGTTGACCCCGGCGTCCGCGGCGACGTCGCGCAGCGTCGTACGGTCGTAGCCCAGCCGCGTGAACCGGGTGCGGGCGGCCAGCAGCAGGGCCCGCCGGGTCGCCGAGGCGTCCCGGCGCCGAGGCCCGTCGGCGGCCTGGTCGGTCACGTCGTCCGATGACACAGCGGCTCCTCTCGTCAACGCCACCCCGGGCCTTCGGCGGGCCGAGGTTCCGCCACCAAGTAATCATGCGTTGACATGATCCCCCGACGCGAGCTAAGTTGCCAAGTAATCACTTGATGACTAACGGGGTCGCGTGGAAGGAACAGAGCCGGTGCCTCAGCAAGCCCTCCTCGTCATGGATGTCCAGCAGGTCGTCGTCGACCGTTTTCCCGACGGCGAGTACCTGCCCCGCCTGAGCAAGGCGATCGACGCCGCCCGGGCCGCCGGCGTCCCGGTGATCTACGTGGTCGTCGGCTTCCGCCCGGGCTACCCGGAGGTCAGCGCCCGCAACAAGATGTTCCGCGGCCTCGTGGGCGCCGCGACACGGCCGGCCGGGGAGGACACGGCGATCCAGGTCCACCCGGACGTGGCTCCCGCGCCCGGCGAGCCGGTCGTCACCAAGCGGCGGGTCAGCGCCTTCGCCGGCAGCGACCTCGACATGGTGCTGCGGGCCGGCGAGATCGATCACCTCGTCCTCACCGGCATCGCCACCAGCGGTGTCGTGCTCTCCACCCTGCGCCAGGCCGCCGACCTCGACTTCGAGCTCACCGTGCTGTCCGACGGCTGCCTCGACTCCGACCCGGAGGTGCACCGGGTGCTCACGGAGAAGGTCTTCCCCAAGCAGGCCGAGGTCACGACCGTCGACGCGTGGACGGCGGCGCTCTGACCGCGCTCCGGCCGTCCGCCCCGGGCCGTCAGGCGAGGGTCACCTCCACCGGCAGCCTCTTGATGCCGTTCACGAAGTTCGACCGCACCCGCGGTACCTCGCCGGCCAGGCGGATACCGGCCAGCCGGGGGATCAGCTCCTCGAACATGATCCGGATCTCGGTGCGCGCGAGCAGGTTGCCCAGGCACAGGTGCGGGCTGCCCTTGCCGAAGGTGACATGGTCGTTGTGCTGCCGGGCCACGTCGAAGTCGTACGGGTTGCCGAAGACCTCCTCGTCGCGGTTGCCCGAGGCGTACCACATGACGACCTTGTCGCCTTCCCTGATCCGCTTGCCGCCGAGCTCGACGTCACGGGTGGCGGTACGGCGGAAGTGGTAGACGGGGGAGGCCCAGCGCAGGAACTCCTCCACCGCCGTCGGGATCAGTGACGGGTCGTCCCTCAGGCGGGCCAGCTGCTCGGGGTGCTGGAGGAGGGCCAGCATCGAGTGGCTGATGGTGTGCCGGGTGGTCTCGTTGCCGGCCACCACCAGCAGCAGGAAGTAGTTGTCGAAGTCCTGCGCGGAGAGCGGGACTCCGTCGCGCGGAGTGGTGTTGACCAGCTTGGAGACCAGGTCCGTCCCCGCGCCGCCGCGCCGCTGCCGGGCCAGCTCCCGCCCGTACTCGAAGACTTCGAGCGAGGCGGGGGAACGGAACGGCAGGTCGCGGTACTTCTCGCTTTCCGCACTGTGCAGCAGGACGTCCGCGTAGTCGGGGTCGGTGTTGCCGATGATGCGGTTGCCCCAGTCGATGAGCTGCTGGTTGTCCTCCGGCGGCACGTCGAGGAGCCGGGCCAGGACGTTGATGGGGAAGTCCGCGGAGACGTCCTTGACGAAGTCGAAGGTCCCCTTCGCCAGCGCCGCGTCCAGCGTCTTCGCCGTCAGCCCGCGCAGGAAGTCGGTGTAGCTGCCGATGATCCCCGCCCCGAACTGCCGCTGGATCACGCTGCGCAGGGCGCGGTGGCGGACACCGTCCAGCTCCAGGATCGAGGCGCGTTTGCGGATCTGGTCCTCGTCCAGCTCCTCCAGGTTCACGAACCGGCTGGAGGTGAACGTCTCGGCGTCCCGGTCGACACGTGCGATGTCGGCGTGCCGGGTCACCGCCCAGAAACCGGAGTTGGGCGCCTCCTCCGGCTGCCAGTGCACGGGGTCCTCGTGGCGCAGGGTGTGGAACATCCGCCAGGGCGTGACCCCGTCGGTGAAGTTGTCGAGGTTCGCGAGGTCGACGTCGGCGAGGCGCATGGCCTCGACGCCGGTGGCCGTGGTCATCGTTGATCCTTCCAAGTGGTCACTGATGGTCACTGGTGGTCACAGGTGGTAGGCGTACTCGGTGAACTCCCAGTCGGTGACGTGCCGTTGGAAGCGTTCGACCTCGTTGCGCTTGTAGGAGAGGTACGACGTGGCGAACTCCTTGCCGAGCAGCTCGGCCAGCGCGGTGTCCGCCTCCAGCGCGTCCAGCGCGGCGGACAGGTCCACCGGCAGCACGGCCGCCTTCGTGGTGTCGTACCCGTAGCCCTCCAGCGGGGCGGGCGGCTCCTCGCCGGCCAGGACACCGAGGAGTGCGGCGGCCGCGGTCGCGGCGATCGCCAGATACGGGTTGGCGCTGGCGTCCCCGAGCCGCAGTTCGAGCCGGGCGCCGGCGCCGCGCTCGGGCGGCACGCGGACCATCGCGCTGCGGTTGTCCAGGCCCCAGTCGATCAGCCAGGGGGCGAGGGTGTCGGGCCCGAAGCGTTTGTACGAGTTGACGGTCGGGTTCAGCAGCGCGGCCAGGGCGGGCGCGTGCGCGAGGATGCCGGCGATCGAGTGCCGGGCGGCGGCCGACAGGCCGTACCCGCCGGCCGGGTCGTCGAAGGCGTTGCCGCCCTCGGCGTCGGTGCAGGAGAGATGCAGATGGAAGCCGGAGCCGCCCGCGTCGTTGAAGGGCTTGGCCATGAAGGTGGCGAGCCGCCCCTCGCGCCGGGCCAGCTCCTTCACCGCGGCCTTGAAACGGAACGCCCGGTCGGCCGCGGACAGTGCCTCCGAGTGCAGCAGGTTGATCTCGAACTGCCCGCCGTCGAACTCGTGGTTCCCGCTCAGCACCCCGATGCCCAGGTCGCGTACCTGCCGCAGGGTGCGCAGCAGATGGTTGTCGGGGTCGGCGCGCAGGCCGGCGGTGTAGACGACACCCGGGGTGCCGCCGTAGCGCCGCCAGCCGCCGGTCTGGTCCGGCTCGCACAGGAAGTACTCCAGCTCGGGTCCGACGACCGGGCTCAGCCCGTGCTCCCGGCACCGGTCGAGGACCGACCGCAGCACATCGCGCGGTGACTCGGGGGCGGGCGCCCCGGTGGCCGGATCGGTCACGTCGGCCAGGCAGGACGCCACGCCCGGCTCCCAGGGCAGCGCGACCAGGGTGGCGAGGTCCGGCCGTACGCAGACGTCCGGCAGACCGGCGTCCAGACCGCCGCTGACCGGGGCCACGTCCCCCTGCGGACTGGTGTGGTACACGGCCCGGCAGAACGCCAGCCCGTGCTCCAGGGCCCGCGGCAGCTCCTCCACGAGCACGTCACGTGCCCGGTCCGTGCCGAGCAGGTCCGGATACGTCACCCGGACGACATCGATGCCGTCGGCGGCGAGCCGGTCCAGCTGCCGGCGGACTTCTGCGGGGTCGTGATCGCTCACCGTTGTCTCCTCGGGCGGACGGACGTCGGGACACCACCCGGTGGGCCCGGACCGGGAGATCCGAGAGGTCCGGGGCCGGAAGGCAGGTGGTGAACGGGGGAGCCGAAGGGGCGGCCGGGGCGATGCCGCCGACGGCTTCCGGCCTGTCGTTTGAAGCCAAACGGTAGGGAGGGGTGGGGTTGGCCGCAAGGGGTCGGCGCAAAGAATTTATCCATACGGATAGGTATTGACCAGGGGGTGGCCGCTGCCTACCTTGTTTGAAGCCAAACGAGTCCGGGTCGCGGTTCGCCGCAACCCGTTGGCGGGGCCCGGCCGGCAGGACCGGCCGGGCCCACTTCCTCCCCTCTCCCTTCGCTACCCGCTCCCTCAGGAGGACCGGCCATGAAGGTCGTCGTCGACATGAACAAGTGCCAGGACCACGGCCAGTGCGTCTTCGCGGCCCCCGACGTCTTCTCCCTGGACGACGCCGGCCACCTCGCCCACGTCTCCGACCCGGACGACGCGCTGCGCGAGGAGGTCGAGGAAGCGGCCGACGTCTGCCCGCTCCAGGCCATCCGGATCGAGGCCTGACCGTGAGCGCGCGCATCGTCGTGGCCGGCGCCTCGATGGCCGGTCTGCGCGCCGCCGAGCAACTGCGGGCGGCGGGCTGGACCGGCGCGATCACCCTTGTCGGCGACGAACCGCACATGCCCTACAACCGGCCGCCCCTGTCCAAGGAGGTCCTGGCCGGCAGGGCCCCCTTCGAGTCCCTCGCCTTCCGGCCGCGCGCCAGCGTGTCCGACGTCGAGTGGCGGCTGGGCAGGAGGGTGGTCGCCGCGGAACTGGACGAGCGGACGGTACGGCTCGACGACGGCACCGAGCTGTCGTACGACGGCCTGGTCGTCGCCACCGGGATGCGCCCCCGGCGCCTGAACTGCCCGGGACCACGGGCCGGCCGCCACACGGTCCGCACCCTCGACGACGCCCGGGCGCTGCGCGAGGAGCTGATCCGGCCCGGCGCCCGGGTCGTCGTGATCGGGGCCGGGTTCATCGGCTGCGAGGTCGCCGCGACCGCGGTGGGCCTGGGCGTCGCCGAGGTGACCGTCGTCGATCCGCTGCCGCTGCCGATGGTCGGACCGCTCGGAGAACTGCTGGGCCGGGCGCTGCGCAGACGGCACGAGCAGCGCGGGGTGCGCTTCGCGCTCGGTGCCGCCGTCGCCGGGTTCGCGGGCGAGGAGCGGGTGACCGGAGTGGAACTGCGCGACGGTTCCGTGCTGCCCGCCGACGTGGTGGTCGAGTCGGTCGGCTCGGTCGCCAACACCGAGTGGCTCGACGGCAACGGACTCGACCTGACCGACGGCGTGCTCACCGACGCCTGCCTGCGGGCCGGCGGCCGGCCGGACGTGGTCGCGGTGGGAGACGTGGCCCGGTTCCCCAACGCCCGCTACGACGACGTGCCGCGCCGGGTCGAGCACTGGTGCATTCCGACCGACACCGCCAGGCACGCGGCGAGAACGCTGGTCGCCGGGGCCGCGCCGGCGCCCTTCGCGCCGTTGCCCACCTTCTGGAGCGACCAGCACGACTTCCGGCTCCAGTCCTTCGGGGCGCCGGTGCTCGGCAAGCAGGACGTCCGCGTCCTCGACGGCGACCCGGAGGCGGACGTGCTCGTCGGCTACCACCACGACGGCCGGCTCGTCGGTGTCGTCGCGCTCGGCGGCCAGGCCGTGGCCGCGTCCGCCGCCCGTTACCGGGCCGAGCTGCTCAAGCAGCCCGCCCTGCCCCTTTCCTGACCGCTCAAGGAGCCTCAAGTGACCGGTGTACGTGGCTTTTTCCCTCCCAAGACGGCGAGCGGCGCATCGTCGCTGATCCCGTCGCCGCCGTGGCGGTACTCCGGTGACCTGCTCACCGTCGAGTACCGGACGGATCCTTCGCGGGTGCGTGAACTGCTGCCCGAGCCGCTGGAACCGGCCGACGAGGATCCCGGCGCGGTCGCCCTGATCTGGGCCGACTGGCAGTCCTGTTCGGCGACCGGGGCGGAACTGCTCGATCCGGTGCGCTCGCAGTACAAGGAGGCCTTCGCGGTCGTGCGCTGCAAGTACCGCGGGCAGACGTACTCGCGATGCGTCCACATCTGGGTCGACAAGGACTTCGCGATCGCCCGGGGGCTGCACCAGGGGTATCCCAAGAAACTCGGGTCGATTCACCAGACCCGGCCGCATCCTTACGGGCCCGCGCCCCGGATCGAGGCCGGGGCCAGGTTCGGGGCGACGCTGGCCGCGGCCGACCGGCGGCTGGCCCAGGCGGTGGTGACACTGCGGGAGCCGTCCGAGACGAACGGGTTCGTCAACGGGCACCCGATGGCCCATCACCGGTGGCTGCCGTCGATCGAGAAGGGCAAGGGGCTGGCTCTGGACGAGCTGATCGAGTCGGGGGCGGCGGAGTTCGAGGGCGGCCGGCCATGGGTGGGGGAGGCCGAGCTGGAGCTGTTCGAGGCGCCTACGGAGGAACTGGCCCGGCTGGAGGTCCGGGAGCCGATCGCCGCGTACTACCGGCGGGTGGGAGTGGTGTGGGACGGCGGGCGGCTTCTTGAGTCCGGAACGTCGGGAGCGGTCGCCGAGTGAGGTGCGTCGTCGGACGCGGGTGCGCTGTGGCCGGTCGCGCCCACGCGGCGGCAGCCGCACAACCCACACAGCCCCGCGCCCCTGGGCGGGTGCGGATCCCCCTTCTGAAAAGGAGCCCTTCTCATGGCTGACAGCATCGTCGTCGCCGGTGTGCCCGTCGACACCCGGCACTGGATCGGCGGCCGACGGGTCGCCTCCGTCGGGACCTTCACCGACAGCTCGCCCATCGACGGGCGGCCGATCGGTGAGATCGCCCGTGGCGGCCCCGCCGAAGCCGAGGCGGCCGTCGCCGCCGCCCGCGACGCCTTCCCCGCCTGGGCCGCCACCCCCCGTGCCGAACGCGCCCGGATCCTCCACGCCGTCGCCGACGGCGTCGAGAAGCGCATCGAAGACCTCGCGATCGTCGAGACCACGGACAACGGCGCGCTCCTGCGTTCCCACCGCCGTGGCGTCATGCCGCGCGTCGCCCACAACTTCCGGTTCTTCGCGGACTGGCTGCTGCAACTCGGCCACGACGACTTCGAGACCCGCGGGCACACCAACCACGTCAGCTGGGACCCCGCGGGGCCCTGCGTGCTGATCACCCCGTGGAACGCACCGCTCATGCTGGCCACCTGGAAGGTCGCCCCGGCGCTCGCGGCCGGGAACACCGTCGTCCTCAAGCCCGCCGAGTGGTCCCCGCTCACCGCCTCCCTCCTCGCCGACATCGCGGCCGAGGCCGGGCTGCCCCCCGGCGTGCTCAACGTCGTCCAGGGGTACGGCGCCGAGATCGGCGACGCCCTCACCTCGCACCCGGACGTGCGCCGGATCAGCTTCACCGGGTCCGTGCCCACCGCCCGGCGCATCGCCGCCTCGGCCGCCGCCAACCTGACACCCCTGAGTCTCGAACTCGGCGGTAAATCACCCCTGCTGGTGTTCGCCGACGCGGACCTGGAGCTGGCCGCCGGTCTCGCGGTGGAGCAGTACGACAACGCCGGGCAGGTCTGCCTGGCGGGCACCCGGCTGCTGGTCGAGGAGTCGGTCGCCGGTGAGTTCACGCGCCGCTTCGTCGAAAAGGCCACCGCGCTCACGCAGGGCGACCCGCGCGACGAGGCCACCGACATCGGGCCCACCGTCCACCCCCGCCAGCTGGAGAAGATCGACGGCTTCGTGCGGCGGGCGCTCGCGGCGGGAGCCCGCGCGGTCATCGGGGGCCATCGCAAGGACGGTCAGTACTACGAGCCGACGCTGCTCACCGATGTCGCCCAGGACTCGGAGATAGTCCAGGAGGAGGTCTTCGGCCCGGTCCTGACCCTGCAGACCTTCGCCGGCGAGGACGAAGCCGTCCGCCTCGCCAACGACACCCGCTTCGGCCTGGCCGCCACCGTCGTCACCGGTGACCCCGATCGGGCCGAACGCGTCACCGCGCAGCTCGTCGCGGGCACCGTTTGGGTCAACTGCTTCTTCGTCCGCGACCTCCAGGCGCCCTTCGGCGGCTCCCGCCTCTCCGGGGTCGGGCGCGAGGGCGGCACCTGGAGCTTCGACTTCTACTGCGACCTGAAGAACACCGTCACCGCACCGAAGGGCTGGAAGGACCATGGGTGAGATCGTCGGGGCGGGGCTCCTCGCCCACGTCCCCACCATCGTGCTGCCGGAGGCAGACCGGCTGGAGCTGAACGAGGGCAAGGAGATCACCCTCGTCACCGGCCTGAAGCAGCTTCGTGAGGAGGTCTTCGAGCGGGATGCCGCCAACCACTACGACACCGTCGTGGTACTGGATTCGCACTGGGCGACGACCGTCGAGTTCGTCGTCACGGCACAGCAGCGCAGGGCGGGGCTGTTCACCTCCGAGGAGCTGCCGCGCGGGATGTGCCGGATGCCGTACGACATTCCCGGTGACCCCGAACTCGCCCACAACATCGCCTCGTTCGCCGACAGGCACGGCACCTGGATCACCGCGATCGACGACGAGTACCTGCCCATCTTCTACGCCACCGTCAACCTCTGGAAGTTCCTGGGGGAGGGCCTGCCCGGCAAGCGGTGGGTGACCATCGGGGTGTGCCAGACCGGCGACATGGAGGACCATCTGCGGCTCGGCCGGGCGCTCGCCGACGGTATCGCCGCGACCGAGGGGCGGCGGGTGCTGCTCATCGCCTCCGGCGCCCTCTCGCACACCTTCTGGCCGCTGCGCGAGCTGCGCGACCACGAGGCCAGCGACCCGGTGCACATCCGCACCCCCCAGGCGCGGGAAGCGGACCACGAGCGCATCGAGTGGTTCAAGGAGGGCCGTCACGACAAGGTCCTCGACACCATGGACGAGTTCTGGAAGTTCAAGCCCGAGGCGAGGTTCTTCCACTATCTGATGATGGCCGGCGCCCTCGGCGAACAGGCCTGTGCCGCCCCGGCCCGGCAGTACGGCGAGTACGAGAACTCCATCGGCACCGGCCAGGTCCACCTCTGGTTCGACCGGCCCGCCGACGGCTGGACCGGCACCGGAGCACCCCTGCCCGGTGCGCCCCGCAACCCGCACCGTCGCCCCTAGGAAGGCCGTCATGGCTGCTTTTTCCGATTTTTCTGAGTATCGCCGTATCCTCCTGGACGGCGCCGCCGTCCAGGTCACCGTGGCCGGGGACGAACTCGTCGCCGGTGACGGGCGCCGCGTCAGGACCGAGGAGGCGCGGCATCTGCCCCCGGTCGTGCCGTCCAAGGTGATCGCCGTCCATCTCAACCACCGCAGCCGGGTCGAGGAGTTCGGGATCGGGCTGCCCGGCACCCCGACCTACTTCCACAAGCCGACCTCCGCCCTCAACTCCCACCGGGGCGCCGTCGTCCGGCCCGAGGGCTGCAAGTGGCTCAACTACGAGGGCGAGGTCGCCATCGTCATCGGGAAGACCGCGCGGAACGTACCGCCCGAGCAGGCGGGGGACTACATCGCCGGGTACACGGTGGCCAACGACTTCGGGCTGCACGACTTCCGGGACACCGACGCCGGGTCCATGCTTCGGGTGAAGGGGTCGGACACCCTGTGCCCGCTGGGCCCCGGTCTGGTCACCGACTGGGACTTCCACGGCAAGCGGCTGCGCACGTACGTCAACGGCGAGGTCGTCCAGGACGGATCCACCGACGAGATGACGTGGGACATGCACTACCTCGTCGCCGACATCGCCCGCACCATCACCCTGTACCCCGGCGACGTGCTGCTGTCCGGCACCCCGGCGAACTCCCGGCCCGTCCGGCCCGGGGACGTGGTCGAGGTCGAGGTGGAGGGCCTGGGGCGGCTCACCAACCACATCGTCACCGGACCCGCCCCCATCCGCACCGACGTCGGCGCGCAGCCCACCGAGTCCGAGGAAGTGCTGTCCACCGCGCTCGGCGGCGACTGGGAGTTCCGTGGCATCCGCGCGCCCCGCAGGTAGACGCCGGAGCAGGCGCCGGGACCCGGCGGGTAGGGTCGCGACCATGACCGAATCCGCCGCGACCTCGCACCAGCCCGACGACCGGCCCGGTGCCCGGTCGCGCAAGCGGCTCGGCTACGGGGAGGGGCGCGAGGCGCTCCTGAAGGCCGCGGTCCGGGTCGTCGGCGCGCGCGGGCTGCGGCACCTGACCTACCGGGCCGTGGCCGAGGAGGCCGGGGTCACCCATGGTCTGGTCGTCCACCACTTCGGCTCCCGGGACGCGCTGATCGAGGAATCCCTCGCCTACGCCGTGCGCCTCAGCCTCAGCAGCAGCCTGCTGGAGCCCGGCACCGGCGAGCCCGAGGACTTCGTGGCCGGTCTGACGGACATGGTCGAGGACGACGCGGACGGCCAGGCGTACCAGTACGAACTGCTCCTTGAGGCCCGCCGCCGGCCCGAGCTGCTGCCGCAGGTCCGCGCGCTCTACGACGAGTACTTCGGCGCCTCCCAGCGCGAGCTGGCCCGCATCCTGCCCGGCGACGCCGGCCCGGCGTTCAACCGGCTGGTCTTCGCCGCGCTGGACGGCCTGGTGCTGCACCAGCTCACCGGCATCGGCGACCGCGCGGAGACCGAGGCGGCCCTGGCCGAGCTGCGTGCCCTGCTGCGCACCCTGGGTGAGCGGCCGCCGGAGAACCGCGACTGAGCGTGCCCGGCCCGAAACCCCCCGTCGCGGTCGCGCCGGGAGTTTGCCATGCCCTGGGCGCAGCGGTTTCCCTGGCGTAAATTCCCCTTCCCACCCCCTTGTCAGATGGATAGTTCAGGCCCACCATGGGGCAACTCGTTTGGCTCAAAACGAAAACTCTCCCTTCCCCTCAGCAGGTGATCCGAGTGGACAGTCAGACGGTCGACGCCCCTCCGCAGGCCGGAGCGGGCCACCAGCCCGCGGCCACCCTCAAACGCAACGCCCTGGGTGTCCTGGGCATCCTCTTCTTCGTCCTGTCCGCCCAGGCACCGCTCACCGGTATCGCGGGCGCCGTGCCGATCGCGGTCGCCGTCGGCAACGGCGCGGGAGCCCCGGCCGCCTACGCCCTCGCCGGAGCGGTGATCCTGCTGTTCTCGGTCGGCTTCGTCGCCATGGGCCGGCACGTCGTGAACGCCGGCGCCTTCTACACCTACATCGGCAAGGGGCTGGGCCGCACGACCGGCAGCGGCAGCGCCGCTGTGGCACTTTTCGCCTACTGCGCGGTCCAGGCCGCGATGTACGGCCTGTACGGATTCACCGTCAGCGGGCTGGTCGAGCACTACTGCGACGTCCACCTCGCATGGTGGGTGTGGGCCCTGGTGACCATGGCCGTCGTCCAGGTCCTGGGCGCCGCCGGGATCGAGCTGGGCGCCAAGGTGCTCGCCGTGTTCGTCCTGACCGAGTTCAGCATCCTGCTGGCCTTCGCCCTGGTGACCTTCGTCAAGGGCGGCGGCCCCGAGGGGCTCGACTTCGGGGGGACGTTCTCGCCCGGCGCCGTGCTCCAGGGCGCGCCCGGCGTGGCCCTGATGTTCGCCGTCGCCTCGATGTTCGGCTTCGAGGCCACCGCCATCTACGGCGAGGAGGCCCGCGAGCCCCGCAAGACCGTCCCGCGGGCCACCTACCTGTCGGTCGCCGTGGTCACCGGCTTCTTCGCCTTCGTGTCGTGGATGCTGGTCTCGTCGTACGGCCCCTCGAAGGTCACCGCGGCCGCGGGCCATGCCCTGGCCGGCGGCGACTCCACCGTCTTCGTCTTCGCGCCGATCGCCGACCAGTTCGGCGGCTGGGTCAACGACGTGCTGCCGATCCTGCTGGCCACCTCCCTCTTCGCCGGCATCCTCGCCTTCCACAACTCCGCCAACCGCTACCTGTTCTCCCTCAGCCGCGAGGGCCTGCTGCCCGGCCGGCTGCGCACCCTCAACCACCGGCACGCGCCGTGGGTCGCCGGCCTGGCGCAGACGGCGATCGCGGCGCTCCTGGTGCTGCCCTTCGCCGTCACCGGCAAGGACCCGGTCCTCACCCTCTTCTCCTGGTTCAGCGGCATCGGGGTCCTGGCCTGCATGCTGCTGTACTTCCTCACCTCGGTCTCGGTGATCGTCTTCTTCCGCCGCGAACGCCTCGACACCCGGCCCTGGAACACGCTGATCGCCCCGGCACTCGGCGCCCTCGGCATCGCCGCCATGATCTGGGTGATCCTCGCCAACTTCACCACCCTCATCGGCGGCGCCACCACCACGGCCGTCTGGCTCGTCCTCGCCGTCCCCGCCGTCCTGCTCCTCGGGGCGGGCACCGCACGACTCGTCCACGGCCGCTGACCCACCCCACCGGGCCCGGCCCTCGCGGGCCGGGCCCCGACCCTCCGACGAGGAACACCATGCTGGACGACACCCACGACGAACTGCTCAGCCGGGCCAAGGCCCTCGACCTGCCCGCACACCACCACATCGACGGCGCCGACGAGCCCGGGAACGGAGCCGCCTTCGCCGTCGTCTCCCCGCGGGACGGACAGCTCCTCACCCAGGTCGCCGACGCCGGCCAGGCCGAGGTCGACCACGCCGTGGCCGCCGCCCGCCGCGCCTTCGACTCCGGGCCCTGGCCCCGCATGGCGCCCGCCGAGCGCGGCCGGATCCTGCTGCGCATGGCCGAACTCCTCGAAGAGCGGCGGGCGGAACTCGCCCTCACCATCACTGTGGAGATGGGCAAGCCGGTCACCGAGGCGTACGCCGTCGAACTGCGCGCCGCCCTCACCACCTTCCGCTGGTACGGGCAGCTGGCCGACAAACTGGCCGACGAGTCCCCGCACACCGCCCCGGACGCGCTCGCCCTGGTCACCCGCGAGCCGACCGGCGTCGTCGGCGCGGTGGTCCCCTGGAACTTCCCCCTCACCCTGGCGAGCTGGAAGGTGGCCCCGGCGCTCGCGGCCGGCTGCACGGTCGTCCTGAAGCCGTCCGAGTCCTCCCCGCTCTCCGCCCTGCTCCTCGGCCGGATCGGCACCGAGGCCGGACTCCCGCCCGGTGTCCTCAACGTCGTCACCGGCTTCGGCCCGACGGCCGGCCGGGCGATCGGTCTCCACCCGGACGTCGACGTGCTGGCCTTCACCGGCTCCACCGCCGTCGGCCGCCACTTCCTGGGCTACTCCGCCGACTCCAACCTCAAGCGGGTCTGGCTGGAACTGGGCGGCAAGTCGCCCAACATCATCCTCCCGGACGCCCCCGACCTGGACCGGGCCGCCGCCACCGCCGCCTGGGGGATCTTCTTCAACCAGGGCGAGATGTGCACCGCGCCCTCCCGGCTCCTGGTCCACTCCTCGATCGCGGAGCGGGTGACCGAGGCCGTCGTACGCCGGGCCGAGGAACTCCGCATCGGCGACCCGCTGGACCCGGCGACCGAGATGGGCGCGCTGGTCGGGGAAACGCACCTGGAGCGCGTGCGGGAGCACATAGCCGCCGGGCGCGCGCAGGGGGCCCGGCTGCGCACGGGCGGCGAGCGCGCCCTGACCGAGAGCGGCGGCAGCTATCTGCGGCCGACCGTCTTCGACCGGGTCGACCCCGGCATGCGCCTCGCCCGCGAGGAGATCTTCGGCCCGGTGCTGTCCGTCCTCGCCTTCGACGACCTGGACGAGGCGGTCCGGCTCGCCAACGCCACCGAGTACGGGCTCGCGGCCGGCCTGTGGACCTCCGACCTGTCCACCGCGCACCGGGTCTCCCGCGCCCTGAAGGCCGGCACGGTCTGGGTGAACTGCTACGAGGAGGGCGACCTGACCGTGCCCTTCGGCGGGATGAAGCAGTCCGGCAACGGCCGGGACAAGTCCGCGCACGCCATCGACAAGTACACCGAACTCAAGACGACCTGGATCCAGCTGTGACCCGTCCGCTCCGCCCGCTCATCGCCGTACCCGCCCGGTTCTCCGCCACCACCTCGGCGCTGCGCTTCGCCGCCGAGGTCAACGCCCGGGCCCTGATCGAGGCCGTGTGGCGGGCCGGCGGCGAACCCGCGAGCATCCACCCCGCCGACACCGAGGTGCCCGCCCGGCTCGCCCGCTTCGACGGTGTGCTGCTGCCCGGCGGCGGCGACCTCGCCCCGCACCGCTACGGCGCCGCCGACACCCACGACACCGTCTACGACGTCGACGACCTCCAGGACACCTTCGACCTTCGAGTCGCCCGCCACGCACTGGAGTCGGGCCTGCCGCTGCTGGCCGTCTGCCGGGGTCTCCAGGCCGTGAACGTGGCGCTGGGCGGCACGCTGGAGCAGGACATGGGCGGTCCGGACCGCACCCACCGGCACCTGCGTCATCCGGTGACCGTCCGTCCCGGCTCGCGCGTCGAACAGGCGGTCGGGGAGCAGAAGGTGGACGCCTCCTGCTACCACCACCAGCGGGTGGACCGCCTCGGCACCGGCCTCACCGTCACCGCGACCGCGGCGGACGGCACGGTCGAAGGTCTCGAACTGGCCGGTGCCCGGGGCTGGTTCACCGCCGTGCAGTGGCATCCCGAGGACACCGCGCACGAGGACCCGGTCCAGCAGCGCCTGTTCGACGCGTTGGTGCGGGCCGCGGCGGAATGAAGGGCCCGGCCGGGCCGCCGTCACGCCGCCGGATCAGGCCTTGGGCCGGCGCCCGCTGCGGCGCGGCGCGGGCTCGGCGCCGCCGAGCAGTTCCCGCCGCCGCTCCTCGCCGTGCTCCTCGACCTGGAGCACGACCCGCCGCAGCAGGTCCGCGAGGGTGCGGCACTCGGCGTCGCTGAGCCCGGCGGTCACGAAGGCCTCCTCCTCGTTGAACGCCGGGAACACCCGCTGCATCAGCTCCTCGCCCTTCTCGGTGAGGCTGAGCAGGACCAGGCGGCCGTCACCCGGATGTCCGGCGCGGCCGAGCAGCCCACGCGACTCCAGGGTGCGGGCCACACCGGTGAGCGTGCCCTTGGAGATGCCGGCCTCCTCCGCCACGTGCCGGGTCTCCGACTCGCCCCACACCCAGACGACCCAGAGCACCACGAACGCGGTCCAGGTGAGGTCCGAGTCGCGCAGCACGGAGTTCTCCAGGTGCTGGCGCACGGCGGAGGCGGCCCGGTGGATGTTGGCCACGGCCGCCATCTGTTCCCGGCGGACCGGGATGCCGCCGAGCTTCGCCGAGGCGAGCTTCTCGGCTTCGGTGATGGACCGCTGACCGGGCACGGGTGACTCCTTCTCGACCTTCCCCAGGACCGTGCGGCGGCCGGCCGCCGCACAGTCGTTCGGCCTCAAATTGTACGAAACGAAGCGTGCCGTCAGCGTGCGGCCGGGTGGGGCAGGTCGTGGGCCTCCAGGCTGATCAGCTGTTCCGCCGTCGGGGCGGTGAACTCCGCGACGCGCTGGGCCTGGCGCTCGGTCATCTCCTGGAAGATCTGGCGGGCCGAGCGGCCGTTGCCGAAGCCCTCGCCCCGGGGCATGGCCTCGAAGAGCGAGAACAGTTCGGTGCGGGCCGTGGGGGTGAGCTCGTAGCGGTGCCGGCCCGCCTGGAACTCGACGATCGACACCAGCTCGCCCGGCTCGTAGTCCTCGAAGAGGAGGGTGCGGCCGAAGCGGGAGGCGAGGCCGGGGTTGGAGCCGATGAACCGGTGCATGTCGCCGGGGTAGCCGGCGGCGATGACGACCACGTCGTCGCGGTGGTCCTCCATCAGCTTGACCAGGGTGGCCACCGCCTCGGTGCCGAAGTCGTTGCCCGCGAAGGCCGGGGCCAGGGAGTAGGCCTCGTCGATGAAGAGCACGCCACCGAGCGCCCGGTTGAAGGCGGCCGTGGTCTTCGGGCCGGTGTGGCCGACGTACTCGCCCACCAGCGCGGTCCGGTCGACCTCGACCAGGTGGCCCCGGCGCAGCAGCCCGAGGGCCTTGAGGAGACGGCCGTAGAGGCGGGCGACCGTGGTCTTGCCGGTACCGGGGTTGCCGGCGAACACCAGGTGGCGGCTGAGCGGCGGGGCCGGCAGCCCGGCCTCCTCACGGCGGCGGACCGTCTGCATGAGCTTGACCAGGGAGCCGACGTCCTGCTTCACACGGTCCAGGCCGACCAGTTCGTGGAGTTCGCCGAGCAGGTCCTCCAGGTTCTCCTCCTCCGGCTCGCCGGAGTCGTCCGCGCCCTTGGCGGCGGACGCGGCGGAGGGGGCGGCACCGGGTCTGCCGTTCGCCGGGGACGCGGCCACGGTGCCGAAGGTCAGCGGGGTGCCGTCGGCCGTGCAGTCCTCCAGGACCGGCTCGGCGCCCTCGTCGGTGCCCAGCGCCTGCGCGCAGTCCCGGATCCGGCAGTGCCGGAAGACCGGGTCGGCGCCCTTGGCGACGTGCAGGGCCGGGAAACCCGCGCGGGTGACGTCGACCGAGGTGAACGTGCCGCCCGCGCCCTCGGCCAGGAACACCCCGTTCTTGCCCGGCCGGTCGATGTGCAGCCCGGTCACCTCCGGCCTGGCGCCGGTCCACACGACGGCGCCCGAGCCCGCGCAGTCCTCGACCCGGCCGCCGGTCACCGTCGCCTCGGCACCCTCGTCGACGACCAGCCCGGCCGCCCCGGCGCCGCTGATCCGGATCCCGGCGAGGGAGACTGCCGCCCCCTTGGCGACCTGCACGCCGATCTCCTTGGTCCCGGTCACCGTGGTGTCCGCGACGGTGCTCCCGGCGGGCGAGCCGATGCCGATCCCGGCGGCGGACCCGGCGACCCGGCAGCCGGTGAGCGTGGCCACCGCCCGCTCCAGGACGCTGACCCCGGTCATGGCGACGTCCGTGATCCCGCAGTCGGTCAGCTCGATCCGGGCCTCGCCCGTGGCGTGCACGCCGTGCTCGGAGCCGCCCCGCACCCGGCAGTCGGCGAGCCGCCCGACGGCCGTACCGGCGAGATGCACCGCGCTGAAGGTGCTCCGGTCGATCCGGCAGTCGGCCAGCTCCGCCTCGGCCGAGCCCGTGACAAGCAGGCCGTTGGCCCCCGCGTCGGCCACGGAACAGCCGGACGCGCTGAGCCGGGCCGTCTCCTGCACCACCAGTCCGCTGGCGGCGGCACCCCGGATCCGGCAGTCGGTCAGCTCGGCCCGCGCCGAGCCGGTCAGATGCACCCCCGCCGCACCGGGCGTCTCGATACGCGACTCGCCGGCCGTGGCCTCGGTGGAGTCCTCCAGCAGCAGCCCCGCCCTGCCGCTGCCCGCCAGCACCGAGTCGGTCAGCCGCAGCCGGGCCCGGCCGCGCAGCCGCATCCCGGACCCGGTGGTGCGTTCGAGCCGCAGCCGTACGGCGTCCAGGCTCGCGGTGCCGGAGAGGACCACGCCGGTGCCGTCGACGCCGGTCACCGCCGTGTCCTCCAGCCGGGCGCGGACACCGCCCGCCAGGTGCAGACCGGCCAGCCTGGCCCCCTCCAGACGGCAGCGGCGCAGTACGACGGCAGTCGTACCGCCCTCCTCGTCCTCCGGGCCCTTCACCTGGACCCGGCCGCCCTCCACCGAGCACTCCTCCAGGACCAGCCCGGCCCCGGGCGACACGCTGACCGCGGGCAGGCCCGCGTCCGGGCCCCACACCGTGATGTTGTGCAGGGCGCAGTCCGGCCCGTCCACGGTCACCGCGGGCGCCTCACCGGGCGGCGCCGCGATCACCACACTGCCCCGGCCGTGCTCGGCCGTCAGCACCACCGCGCGGTCCAGCACCAGGTTCTCCGTCCAGGTGCCGGGTGCGATCACCACCAGATCGCCGGGCGAGGCGGCGCGTATCGCCTCGCCGATGGTCTGGTACGCGCCCCGGCCGCCCTGACCCTTGGGTGCCACGGTGTGACGGGTGGTCATCTACGTTCCTCAGTCCTCGGTGCTCGCCGCTGCCCGGTCACGGTGTCTGGTAGTACGTCGGATTGATGCTCGCACGATACGCACTGGTCAGGTACAGCGACTGGATCGTCTTCTCGAAGACCTTGAAGGGTAGCTGGATCCAGAAGTCGGCGAAGCCCTGGCGGTGGAAGAGCCGGCTGCCCGCGCTCATCACGAACACGTTCTTGACCAGGCCGGTGGTGGCGGCCGTGGTGACGGAGGCGGCCGCGTTGATGCCGCCCTCCCAGACCGCGTCCCCGCCGTGCAGCTTCACGGTCTGCCCGTTGGCGTCGGTCACGCCCCACACGGCCGCGTTCATGCTGCCGTTGACCCAGCCGGACAGCGCACTGCTGAAGACACCGAACGAGTAGTCGTAGATGCCGCCGCGCCAGCGGGTCGGCGTCTCGTTGCCCGCCCACTCGTTGACCCAGGTCTTGTCGTGGTTGAGCGGACGGCGGGTCCACGGCTTGCCGCCGTCGATGTTGGCGATGCCCGCCTTGAACTGGCCGAGTTTCTCGAATCCGAGGGCCCGGTTCTCGTGCACCGCCGTGCTCAGACCGGTCTTGACGCCCGCGCCGACCGCCGCGTTGGCGAACGACTTCAGCGCGTCCTTGCCGGTGAACGGCTTGTTCTGGACGGCGGCCACGATCCCGTTGACGGCGAGGTTCGCGCCGAACTCCAGGACGAACTCCTGACCGAACTCCAGCGCCGCCTTCTTGGCCACGGTCCGCCAGTACGGCTCGTAACGGGCCTCGCGCAGCGCCGCGTTGCCGTCCGGCAGGACCGTGCCGGACCACGGCATGCGCTGGGCCTCACGGGTGGTACGGCCCCAGCCGCGGATCTCGGTGAGCGGGCCGCGGAAGTCGTACTCGTTGCCGACCAGCCGCCAGGTGTTGAACGTGTCCCGCTCGAACACCAGGCCGCTGTCGGTGCGCTGGGCGATCAGATCACCGTTCCTGTTGTAACGGTTCCACTGGCCGCGCCAGGCGTCGGTCTCCAGGAACCCGCCGCCGTCCGCCTTGCGCTCCCGCACCACGCTGCCGTGGTCGAACTCCTTCCAGACCGAGCCGGCCGGGGTGTTCTGCGTCACGGTCGTGCTGTAGGCCCGCACCCGCAGCGGCCCTCCGCTGTGCAGCGGGGTCTCGCGCAGGACGGTGGGCGCGGCCTGGCCGGGGACGCGCAGTTCGTCACGGAAGTGCCGGGCGCCCTCCGTCCAGCGGTCCTGCCAGGCACGGCCGTTCCACCAGCGGCGGACCTGCTGGCCGTTGCCCACGGCGATGGGCGTGCCGTTGCGTTCGTGGGCGCTGGCGTGCCAGTTGCCCTGGCCGTCCCGCCAGGCGTCGACGTACCGGCCGGAGTCCAGCATCCGGCGCTCGCGGACCAGGTTCCCGTTGCCGTCGTAGTCCCGGTAGGAGTCGTCCCAGGGCAGCTGCGAGTCCTTCGAGCCACGGAAGAACTCCCGTCGGCCGCTGCCGAGTTCGGTGCCCTGGGCATCCAGCTCACGCCAGGTCCAGCGGCCGGAGTCGGCGCGGCCGGAGCCCTGGATCACATGTCCGGCGGTGCCGTCCGGGTTGGCATGGCTCTGCCCCACCAGGTTGCCGTGCGGGTCCCGGTCCACCCAGGTGCGGTCCCCGGTGAACTCCCGCACGACCCCGCCCGGGCGGCCCTCACGGGCGGTCCGGGTGACGCCGCCCGCGTCCTGGTAGACGTCCTGCCAGAGCCTGCCCTGCGGGTCGTTCGCGAGCGGCTGGCGGTAGCCCCTGAGGCCGCCGGCCTGCCAAGGGAGGTCGGCCGGATCGGCCGGGGCGTGGCCGGGGCGCGCCGCGTGATCGCCGACCTTCAGGGACGTGCCGTCGTGCAGCTTGCCGGTGAAACGGGCGAAACTCCCGTCGGCGGCCAGGTCCAGGGCGCTGCCGTCCATACCGACGTAGCGCACGCCGGAGGCGGTCACGGTGCCGTCGTTCGCCGTCCTGCTCCAGGTGAACAACTGGTAGGTGTCGTCGCCCCGGACATGCGCGTACGGCGGCCGGATGTGCTCGGCGCCGGCCAGCCAGCGGGTGCGCACCCAGGTCGGCGGGCGCTGCTCGCGCCAGCGGTCGGTGGTCAGGAAGCCGTCGCCGAAGACCTCGTGTCTGCCGACCTCCTTGCCGTGCGGGGAGTGCCGCTCCCAGGTGGCGCGCAGCGTGCCGTCCGGGTTCATGGCGTGCTCCTGGTACTGACCGGCCCGCTCGGGCCATTCGGCCATGCCCCACTGCTGCTGGGCGATCCGGCCGTCCGCGGTGCGGTCGGTCCAGCCGCTGCCGAGACGCTCGGGCGTACGGGGGCCGGAGGCGATCTCCCTGGCCGCGCCGTCGTAACGGTGCCAGGTCCAGGTGCCGTCGTCGGCCCGGACACCCAGGGTGTGCCCGGCGCTGCCGTCGAACTTCTGCAACCCGTCGCGGTACTCGCGCACCGTGCGGCCCCGGCCGTCGGTGTCGCGCCAGCCGGTGCCCGCCGTGTCGTAGTGCCGGCTGCCCGTGCCGACCGGCGTGCCGGTGTCGTCCCAGCGCACCCAGTGGGTGCGGGGATTGGTGCGGGCGAAGTAGATCGTGTCGGTCCGGCGGAAGGAGTCGACCACGTCACCGGAGTCACCGGGCAGCACCCGGCGCTCGAAGACCGGCACCTGCTTCTTGGTCGAGCTGAGCAGCTTGATGTGGCCGCCCGCGGCGCCGGACAGGTCGGCGCTGCCGTGGTGGAAGGACCCGGCCGCCACCGGTGCACCGGACCTGGTGGTCCGCTCCCAGGTGCCCGTGGTGTGGTCGACGACGTACCGGTAGTCCGTCCGCCGCCCGTTGTCCAGCACGTTGAAGCCCTGCCGGGTCACGCTGCCGTCGGCGGCCAGGTGCACGAACTCGCCGTGCCGCGGGCTGGTCCGGTCGTTGAATCCGATCCGGGTGGTGCCGTCGGGCCGCCGGAGGGCGTCCCAGTGCGCGAGCCTGCCGCCCGCCGCGTCCTCCAGCCAGGCGCCGGGGTGCGCCGCGGTCGGCGGATCCGTGACGAGGAAGCGTCCGCCGTGACCCGCGGGCAGCGGGGTGCCGGTGGCCGTGACGGCGCCCTGGCCGTCGTACCGGGTGAACGTCCCGTCGGCCAGGGTGGTCCGGTGACCGCCGCCGGGCAGCGGGACCGTCTCCTGGACGAACCGCCCGGTGTGCTGGTCGAAGACCTGGTGGCCGCCGCCGGGGCGCGCGATCTCGATGCGGCCGGCCGCGTCGAAGGTGACCGTGCGCGCCGGGTCCGCCGCGAAGGCGTCGTCCAGCCAGTGCGCAGCCGCGCCGAGCGGCCGGTCGAGATGCCCGGACGGTACGCCGTCCCGCCCGGTCAGCCGCAGCCCGTCGCCGGCGAAGTCGCCGTTGGCGCCGAAGGTGCGGTGCCCGGTGTCGTGGACGGTACGGAAGCCGCCGTTGTTCGGGAGCGCGGTGACGGTTTCGGGCAGCCGGTCGCCGTCGGCGTCGGTGAGACGGTGACCGCCGGAGCCGTCGGGCTCGGCGAACCGGCCGCCGCGCGGCCCGCCGGCCGGGTCGGCCAGCGCGGTCGAGGTGCTCACCGGGCGGCCCTGGGCGTCGTACAGCACGGACTCGCCGGTGATGTCGTCGATGGTGCGTGGCCGGTTGCCGCCGACCGGGACCACCCGCTGGGGCAGCGGCTGCCCCGCCGTGTCGGTGAGACGGTGACCGCCCGCGCCGTCCGGTACGACGATCCGGCCGCCGCGCGCGTTCGCCGCCGGGTCGAACAGGGCGAGGCCGGTGTCCAGGTAGCGGCCGTCGGCCGTGAACCTGCTGGTCGCGCCGCTGGTCTCGTCGGTCACCCGGAAGCCGGAGCCGCCGGGCAGCGTGGTGACCGTCTGGGGCTGCCGGGCACCGGAGGTGTCGGTCAGCGTGAAGCGGCCCGTGCCGTCGTCGGCCAGGAACCGTTCCCCGCGCGTGCCCCGCGGGTCGGTCAGCGAGACACCGGTCTCCTGGAGGCGGCCCCGGCCGTCGTGGCGTACGGACAGACCGGTCGTCTCGTCGGTGACCCTGATGCCGTTCCCGTCACCCAGGTCCTGCACCCGCAGGTCCAGACGGTTGCCCGCGAGATCGGTCACATGGACGCCGGCGCCGTCGGTGACCCGCACCCGGTCCGTCCCGGCGGGGACGCCGTCCCGGCCGGTGAGCTGGACGCCCTCGTCGACATGGCGGCCCAGGGAGTCCGTGCGCCGGGTGACGCCGGTGTCGAGACGGGTGATCCGCGTGGCGCCGCCGGGCAGCGGGAAGGCGGTCAGCCCGTCCGCTCCGGGGCCGCGCACCGTCAGGGCCTGGCGTGCACCGTGACCGTTGAGGTCCGTGTGCAGACGCAGCCCTGTCGGCGCGCCGTCGGCCCCGTACAGCGGCATCTCGTAGGCGATCCGGTCGCCGTTCGCGGTGTAGGTGTCGATGGTGTCCGACGGGGTGTGCCGGACGTCGAAACCGCCGTCCTGCCGGGCGACGACCGTGCGCGTCGGGTCCGGGTGCAACTGCTGGTCGACCACCCGCAGCGTCACCGCGTTGTCCTGGCCCACGCTCCGCTCGATGGTCAGCCCGTTCGGCCCGCTCACGCCCGAGTTGTTCAGAGCGATGTGGTTGACCGCGGGCGGGGCGGTGTCGGACAGCGTCTCGTGCTTGCCCGCGCCGAGCGTCGCACCGCGGTTGGTGACTGCCTCCGTCTGGATCCGTTGGATCCGGGCCTCGATCTCGGCCGGCTGGACACCGAGGTCCTCCAGGTTCGTGTAGGCGGTGCGGAGCCGGTCCTGAGCGGTGATGAGTTCGTGGTTGAGCTGCACGTCGAATTCGCTGACGCCCCGTGAGGTGCTGGCTCCGCCCGGCCGGCCGCGCAGATCCTCGACCCGGTTGAGTTCGACCCGGGCGGACGACAGCTCGACCCAGGCCTCGCGGATCGGCCGGCCCTCGCCGCCCAGGAGCTCGTCGAAACGCGCCGAATCCTCCGCCCACGGCGTCTCCCCGGGCTGCCGGGAGGGCACGGCCGGACCCTTGCCGCGGTTCGGCCGGGCGGGTGCGGCAGGGGCGATGTCGGTGTCGGGTCGCGGGGGTGCGGTGAGAGTGGTGTCACCGGTGTTCCGGAGCGGCGGGGTGCCGTCCAGCAGGCTCAGGGCGTCGTTCTGCCGCTGGGCCTGCACGGACCTGTCCATGCCGTCGAGCATCGTCTGGAGGCTGGTCCGCGTGTGCGGGGTGGTGCCGCCGGCGGCGAGCGCGGCACGGGTGCGGCCGGCGAGGTCGTCCCCGTCGCCGCCGAGCCGCCGGAAGTCGTCGAGCAGCCGGTAGGCGTCCGCCTCGGCCCGCACCTGGTTCAGCAGTTGTTCCACTCCGGCGCGGCGGACTGAGTCCGGGCGGTCCCGCAGGAAGCGTCCGGCGGCGTCGGCCAGGTTGTCGAGGGCCTGGGCCCGCTGGGCCAACTGGTCGGCGGGGACGGCGTGGAAGGCGGCGAGGGCCCGGTCGACGTACCGGATCTGCGAGCGGGCGCGGATGCCGTTCTCCCGGTACGTGCTACGGCGGAAGGCGGCCTGGTCGAGAAGGTCGGGCGCGGCCGGGTGGGCGGTGCCGGGCGCCGTCGTTGCGGTGGTGTCGCCGGTCCGCCGGGGCGGCCCGAGCACGTCGTCGAGGATGGCGTCACCGAGCGGTCGCGTGGACCGGCCGCCGCCGAGCCGGGTGTCGTCGCTCGGGGGCGTCGAGGCGAAGTCGCCGTCGCCGCCACGGTGCGGCGCGGCCGAGTGGATGTCGTCGAGACGCGTAGCCGCCGTGTCGGATTCGGTGGGGTGGGGCGGGGTGGTGTCGGTGTCCACGAGACGGGGTGTGCGCGTCTCGGGGTCGCCGAGGTGCGGTGCGGTGGTGTCGGAGAGGTGCTGCGGTGCGGTCTCCGCGTCGAGGGGGTGCGTGGCGGCCCCGTGGCCCGTCGCGTGCGAGACGGTGGTGTCGCCCTCCGTGGTCAGCGGCGGGGGCGTCTCGGAGCCGATGCGGTGCGGGGCAGGCGACTGCGTGTCGGTGCCGTGCGGTGCCGGGGACTTGGTGTCGAGGTCGTGGGGTGCCGGAGACGCCGGAGACGCCGGAGACAGGGTGTCCGTGTCGGCGTGGTGCGGTGCCGGGGGGGTGGTGTCGAGGTCGTGCGGTGGCGGTGCGGTGGTGTCGAGGTCGTGCGGTGCCGGGGAGGTGATGTCCGGGCTGCGGGACGGGAGGCCGTCGCCGGTGAGTGCGGGGGCCTTGGTGTCGGGGCCCGACTGGGAGTGGGGAAGCTGGGGCTGGGCGGATGCCGGGTGGACGTCGGTCGCACCGGCCCCCGACGGCGCCGCTGCCTTGGTGTCGGCGCTCGGCGGCAGGAACAGCCGGCGGCCCTCGTCCGTGAGGTGGAGGCCCGCGTCGTCGCCGCGGACCAGTCCCGCTTTGGAGAGGTGCTTGAACGCCTTGTCGAAGGCGTTCCTGCCCAGGTCGACGGCCGCCGTGGTCTGCGCGCCGTCCTTGGAGTTCGGCAGGGACCGGAAGCCGTCCGAGTTGCCGAGCGCCCGGACCATCTTCTTCATCTGGTCGGTGATGCCCGGTACGGCTTTGAACGCGTCCTCGGCCGCCTGCGGAAGTTTGCCCAGGTTGGGGCCGTTCACCGCCGCGGCCGACGAGGAGGTCCCGGCGCCCTGGGTCTGGCCCGGCCTGGGCTGCGGCTTCGCCGCGTCCGGGTCGGGCTGGTGCTTCAGGGCGTCGATACGTCCGTTGATGTCGCCGAGAAGATTGACCCGCTCGTCGAGCAGGCCCTTCGCCATGTCCTTGCGGGGGCCCTGGGCGATGCCGTGGAACTCCCGCGTCAGCTTGACCGACTGCTCGGCGAGGGGCTGCGCCTTGTTGAGGTTGTAGCGCTGCGCCTTCCTGTTGCCGCTGGTGACGGCGTTGTCGGCCTGGCGCAGCTTGTCCGACGCCTCGTCGAACGCCTTGCCCGCGGCCCGCGCGGCCGGGTCCACCGTGCCGTCCGCGAGATAGCGCCCGTCGCCGTCCGCGTCGTGGACCATGAGCGGTTTCGGCCACTCGGAGTCGACACGGCTCTCGAACGGGTTGATGGGCAGCCCGGAGCCGAACTTGGCCTCCGGCCGGTACAGCTTGGAGACGACCGCGCCCATCTTCTCCACGTCGACCGGACCCTCGGCGAGCCTGAGGACGTCGTCCTTGAAGCCGCCGCCGATCCGGTGCACCTCGCGCACCACCGACAGGGCGAGCGCCTCCTGGACGTGCGCGCCGTGGAAGACCTCCTGGTCGAAGGAGACCGTGCGGGAACCGCCGCCGCCCGGGTACTCGTACGTCCAGCGGGCCCGCTTGCCCATCTCGTCGAAGCCCTCGTCGTACTTGGCGCTGCGGACGGTGTCGTCGCCGAACTTCAGGTCGCGCATCGTCTCGCGGTCCAGCGGGTGCAGCTGGTCGTGCAGCGACACCCAACCACCCTTCTCCTCAAGGACCTTGGCGTCGAAGACGAGGGTGGTGGGCCCGTACCGGGTCGCCATCGGCTTGTCGCCGGCCTCCATCCGGAAGAAGACGAAGTCGTCGTTGCCGAGGTTGGAGGTGTTCTTCGCCGAACTCTTGCCGGAGGCGAGGAACCTGATTCCCCGTCGGGCCAGGTCGCCCTGGGAGGACATGACTCCGCTGTTGGCGATGGCGTGGTAGGCCGGAGTCGCGTGCTTGATGCGGTAGGGCAGGTTCTCCAGGCTGGTGAGGAGCTTCTCGAACTGCGCGCGTTCCGTCTTCGGCAGGCTGTTCAGCAGTTCGTCGACGTCCTGGCGCAACTGCCTGACGTTGCGCTCGGACAGCTTCTGCACGAATTCCGTCTGCTGGGACCTGGAGAGCTTGTCGAAGTCCTGGAAGTCGTCGAAGACCTGCTTCCACTGGGCCTCGGAGCCGGGCAGCTCCGCCTTCCACTGGAGGCCGGTGGGCACCTCGGCGTAGGCCTTGGCGGTGCGGAAGCGGCGGGCGACGGCCGGCATGTCGCGCTGCAGGCGGGTGATCGAGGCCTCGGTGCCGAGGAAGCCCCTGAGGGCGATGGACTCGCCGGGCCTGGCGGCCCTGGCGGCCTCGTCGACCGTCCTGGCGAGCTGGTGGGCCACGGTGGAGACGGGGGCGTGCTCGTTGCGCAGGGTGTAGACGCCGCCCAGCTCGGCGGCGTCCTTGACGAAGCCCTGGAGGGAGGCGTCGAGGGTGTGGGCGGCCTTGTCGAGGGCCTGGGCGAGGCTCTGGAGTTCCTGCGGGGTCTTCGTGCCCGCCTTGACCAGGTCCTCCAGTTCCTGGGTGAGTGCGCGCAGGCCGAGCGACTGCTCCTGGATCTCCTTGCCGGTCCTGATGAACTGGTCCGAGCGGGCGGCTTCCGGCGCCTGACGGGCCTCGGTGTCCAGCCGCAGGGCGTGTTCCTGGAACCGCAGGGCCCGCTGGATGTCACCGGCACCGGCGAACTGGTCGACCAGCAGGTTGAGGTCGCGCTGGGAGAGCCGGCCCTCGGTCAGCGCCTGCGTCATGGCGTCGTCCAGCCGGAGCGTGGTCGCGGTGGCCTCCTCGTTCGCCTTGGCCAGGGCCGCCTCCGCCGCGCTGCGCTGCTTGGGGCCGGCGTTGGCGAGGTTCATCTCGGCCTGGTGCAGGCCGCGCTGAGCCTCGGTGTGCTCGCCGAGGATCTCGGCCAGCCGCTGCGGAGGCGTCGCCGAGGTGACCGCCTGCGTCTCGCTGTGGAGGGTCGGAGCGGAGTGGGCGGGCGGGGGAGTCGCGCTGTCGGAGGGCAGGGCCGTGCCGCCGAGCGCGCGGGGCCGCTCGTTCAGACTGATCCGGCGCAGGGCGGAGAGGTCGGCCTCCATCCGCACCGGGTCGACGCCGAGGTCGGTCAGACGGGTGTGGGTGGCGTCGTACTGCTGCCGGGCGGTGTCGACGTTCCTGCGGGCGTTGATCTCGGCGGCGGTGGGGCCGTTGGAGCTCCCCGCGTGGCCGTTGGGCGGCAGCAGGTCCTCGGCCCGGCCCAGGTCGTAGCGCGCCTGGACGTGGTCCCGCCAGGCATCGCGGCGGGCCTGGCGCAGCGGGTCGTCCGCGTGGCCGAACAACGCGTCGACGCGCTGCCCGTCCCGGAACCAGGCCTCCTCGATCTCGGCCGGGGAGAGCCGGGTTCCCCGCCCGGGCAGTTCCCGGCCACCACCGGGACGCGGGGTCTCCGGCCGCGGCGCGGGCGTCGTGTCGGGGGTTCCGTGCGCCGTGCCCGGTACGGCCGTCTCCGTGTCCGGCGTGCCTCGGGTCGGGCTCGGGACGGTCGTGTCCGTGTGGGTGGTGGGGTGGACCGGGTCCGGCAGTTCCCTGCCCCACGAGGCGGGGGTCGGCAGGGAGCTGAGGAGTTCGTTGTTGTGGAGGACGTGGCCGCGCAGGTCGGAGGCGAGGTCGTTGAAGCCGGTGCCGCTCCACTCCTTGGTGAAGGTGCGGTCGCCGCCGTTGATCGTGACGGAGACAGCGTTGTCCTCCGCCTTGTGGGTGACCGTGATGGTCATCTCGTCCGTGTAGCCGGGCCGGGTGACGGTGAACGTCTTCACGTTCGGGCCGTCAGCGCTCTCGCGTACCAGCGCGTCGCCGAGGCCTTCCCAGCGGCGCATCGCGTCCTGTCCGAAGGCGTGGCCGAAGTCCTCGAACGCCTCGCCGGAGGGCAGTCCGGACCATGTCTCGTGGATGAGTTTGTCGAGCTGGGCCTCCGGGATCTGTTCGGCCCGTACCGGAACGACGGTGATGCCGTTCTCGACGCGGGCGGGCCCGGTGCGCACCAGCCGGGTCGGGGAGAGGGTGATCTCCCACTGGTCCTGGTTGAGGGCCACGGCGTCGTCGGCGGCCTTGGTGTAGCCGGGCGGGTAGGCCATCGCGAGTTTGCCGTGGTCGGCGGGGACGTCGATCTCGAAGACGACGCGGTTGCTGTTGACGCCGTTCTTCGCCCACTCGGCCTGGAACCCGAAGTGGTTGGAGGTCGAGGCGGGCAGCCGTTCCACGAACACCTCGGCCTGTGCGGCCCGTGGGTCCATGGACACGCCACGCCATACGGTCATGCGCTGGTTGGGGCCCTCGAACATCAGGTCATCGGCGACCTTGTTGAACTGTTTGACCTTGCCGACCAGGCCCGGGTTGGCATCCAGGGCACCCGGGTTGACGAAGCCGCCGTATCCCTTCTTCGAGGTGAACGCGCCGCCGATGACGCCCTGCATGAACAGCTTGGTGTCGTTGTGGACGGCGGCCCTGCCCATGTGCCCGCGGGCCGCGTGGGCGGCGGCGTCCCAGCTGTCCGCCGCCCTTCCGGTGAGGCCGGCCGGGCGGGGCGGCAGCGGGACGGCCGGTGTGGAGGTGCGCAGCAGTTCGCCGGTGGCGCGGTTGTAGACATGGCTGCCCGAGGCCGAGGCGACGACGATCTCGTTCTCGCCGGACAGCCGGGCCGGCCAGGTGCCGGTCCCGTCGGTCACGGAGTCGACGGACTTACCCGCGACCTTGACGGACACCCCGCTGAACGGGCCGTCGCCGAACCGCACGGTCTCCTCGGCGAGCCGGATGCCGCCCAGGCGCTTGAACGTCCAGCTGTGCACCACGGTGCCGCCGACGGCGTCCAGTTGCCGGACGACGAAGCCCGTGCCCTGCTTCTCCACGGTGTACAGGCCCGACTCCACCGCCCCGCCGTGGAGTTCGGGCGTGCCGGCACGCGGGGCCTTGACCGCCAGTTGGTGGTCGCCGGGCACCCTGACCACGTTGGGGTC
The DNA here is from genome assembly GCF_040686075.1 of Streptomyces sp. NPDC086519. Classification (NCBI taxonomy): domain Bacteria; kingdom Bacillati; phylum Actinomycetota; class Actinomycetes; order Kitasatosporales; family Streptomycetaceae; genus Streptomyces; species Streptomyces sp. NPDC086519. The sequence goes on along the minus strand of NZ_JBFBJL010000011.1, from coordinate 109,521 downwards.
CTTGAGGAGCTCGTCGAAACCGTCGGAGTGAGCGGCGGCAGGCGCGGCCTCGAAGGCATCACCGCCGTGGCCACTGGAGCCGGGCGGCATGTTGATCGTGAAGCCCGGCCTGTCGACGCCCTGTTCCGGCAGGTGCTCCGGGGCATGCCCGGACGTGCCGGTGGCCGAGCCGGCCAGGCCCTTGTCGGTGTCCGTGTGGGCGGGAGTGCCGGCCAGGGCCGGGGTCTCGGTGGTGCGGGCGCTGCGGCCGGTGTCGACGAGGTCGAGCGCCGAGCGGCTGTGCTCGCCGCCGGGGCCCGGATGCCCGGAGCCGCCGGCAGGGGCCGGAGCCGGCTCGTGCGTCCCGGCGCCGACCGTGAGCCGGTCGGGGGTCGTGGGGTTCGTCGGGCTCGTCGTCAGACGGTCCGGGGTGGCCGGGGTGATCGTGAGCCGGTCCGGCGTGCCGGGCGCCGGGGACGGCGAGCCGTGCGGCAGCCGCTCCGGGAGGCTGCCGGAGTGCGGCGAGCCCGGCTGATGGACGAGTTCGTCGAGGTGGAGGCGGGTCTGGTTGGCACCGAGGGCGCTGGTGGTGCGCCCGGCGATGGCGTCGCCGGTACCGGGCGCCACGGGGGAGTGCGGGGTGTTGTGGCGGGTGCCGGCCAGCAGGTCGAAGGCCGAGACCCCGGCGTCGACGCTGCCCGGCCCGCCGTGTCCGATGCCGGTCGGGGAGGGGTGGGCGACGGTGGTGGGGCCGGTGAGCAGGCTGTGCGGCGCCGTCACGTCGTGCGGGGCGCCGGGCGCCGGGGCCGAGTCGAGCGCGGTGTGGGCGATCCTCGTGCCCGGGGTGCCGGTCAGTGCGGTGTGGGCGGCGCCGATGCCGGGGGCGCCGGGTGCGTGGACGGTGCCCACGCCCGTGGTGCCGGTGAACGCGGAGTGCACGGTGCCCGTGGCCGGGTTGCCGGTCGACAGGTCGCCCAGCGTGGCCGCTACCGGTGGTGGTGTGGCATGGGTGCCGGTGAGGACGGTGCCGCCCGGCGTGTGGGCCGTGTTGTGCGCGCCGCCCGGCAGCAGCACCTCGGTGTGGGAGGTGAGGGCCGTCGGTGTCGGGGGCAGCCCGGTGAGCGTGGTGTGGGCGCCCTCGGAGACGGCGGTCACCGGCGTGCTGGCGATGCCGTGGCCGGCGGCGGGGACCCCGGCCGAGGCGGGCACGTGCAGGCCGGACGCGGTGGTGATCGTCGGCGTGGCGCCGGCGCTCACCCCGAGCTCCGCGTGCCCGCCCAGCGCGCCGAAGTTCTCCACGCGCACGTTGCCGAGCTGCACATGGGGCATGTCGACCAGCGCGTCCACCGTGCGCGCCGCGTGGACGCCGAAGTTGCCGCGGTGGGCGATCGCGCCGACGTCACCCAGGTTCAGGGACGGCGGCCGCAGGGTCGAGGTGACGTCCAGATGCGTACTGGGGATGTTGAGGTCGAGGTTGCGGATGCTGCTCTGTCCGGAACCCGCCCCGAACCGCACCTCGTTGAGCTGGATGCGGGGCATGTCGACCAGGGCGTCCACGGTGCGCGGGTCGATCGGGACCGAGCTGATCGTGCGGCCGACGGCACCGGTGATCGGAGCGCCGAAGACGTGCTGCCCGAGCACACCCCGGTCGAAGAGGCCGATCCGCAGGGCGCGCGCGAAGCCGTACTCGCCGATCTCCGCCGCGTCCACCGGCAGGAAGATCCGCAGCCACTTGGTGCCGCCGAACTCCTGGCCCACCCACCCCTTGGTGGCCTGCCAGCCGCGGGAGAGGGTCTCGGGCAGCCCGCGCACGAACCCGGGAATCGCCTTGAAGCCCTGCACGATCGTCAGGCCGACGGAGTTGACGCCGCGGCTGATGACGTTGGGCAGGTTGTGGATGCCGTCCAGCACCCACAGGCCGCCCTTGTAGACCCAGGTGCTGCCGAGCCGTACCAGGTCCTTGAGGCCGAGCAGCAGGGTGGTCGGGCGGAAGCCGTTGGTGAACAGGTTGCGCAGGGCCTGGAACGTGCCCCGGGCGATGTTGGCGAAGCCCTTCGCGAAGGCGGTCGTACCGACGCTCTTGATGATCTGGAAGATCGGCAGCGCCTTGGTGGTGGGCGCCAGGATGCCGAGTCCGGCGAGGAAGAGGTCGAGGAAGTTGGCGTTGCCGTTGGCGAAGTCGACGATCGTCTTGATGAAGAGGGTCAGGTTGACGCCGAGGGCGAGCAGCGCGATCGGGCCGCCGAAGATCAGCGCGGGCACGATCAGGATGATCGCCAGCCACTGGAACGCCTCCCAGAAGATCTGGCACTTGGAGATCGGCAGCTGGATGTTGGAGACACCCGAGATGCTGCCCGCCGCCGCGGCCGCGCCCTCGCCGTGCTCGGTGCCGGCCTGCCGCGCCGTGGCGGCGTAGGTCTCCCGGTCCGGGTCGTCCTCGGACAGCCCGCGGCCCGAGTTGAGCGCGCCGTCGGCACGGGACTGGAGCTCGACCAGCTTGTCCGCCCAGGTGTTCAGCGCGGACGCCGCGCTCTCGAAGGACTGTGCCACGTCCTCGATGTGCCCGCGCAGCCGGCCGTTGACCTTGCCGCGCAGGGCGTCGGCGGCCTCGCCGACGAAGACGCTGTCACCGGCGGTGTTCATGACCGCGTCGATCGCCGTGCTGATGCGCCGGGCCTCGGAACCCAGGTGGTTGAGCTCGGTGGACAGCGTCCGGATCTGCTCGGGGTCGCCCGGCGTGGGGTCGCTGTCCAGCCCGATCGCGTTCCAGTCGGTCGGGCGTGGCATACGGGTTCCTCCCGGAAGCTGCGGGACTCGGGGGGCGGTTTACTCCCCAACTGACCACGCCACAGCGGCCGCTGCGGTTCACGTGATCTGGGTTACAGCCGCCGTCCGAGGTGAACCGGCGGGGCGTGTGCGGCGTGGTCCAACTGACCGGAGTCACGACTGGGAGGCCCACGCATGGCCGATGGCCTGAAAATCCAATACAACGTTCTCAACGACGCCAAACGGGACCTGGAGACCCTGGCCGGCGACATCGGTCCGCTCCTCGACAACAGCACGTTCTCCCGGCTGGGCCAGCGGGACTACGACGGATACACCTCCAGCGAGGCCTTCACCGTCCTCGGCGACTCGACCCTGGCCGACGCGCTCGCGGGCTTCTACGACAACGCCAGCAGCACCATGTCCCACGCGGACAAGGGCCTCAAGGAACTGGCCGGCGCCTTCGGGTCGGTGGGCGAGGCCTTCCTGTCGTTCGACTCCGAACTCGCCCAGGGCATGGGCATCACCGGAAGCAACCTGGGCCTGCAGAACTACTTCCGGGACAAGGACCTGTGGGACTACAAGCAGGCCCACCTCGACCAGTGCGTGCCCGGCCCGGACGGCAAGATGCCGGACTTCTGCTCCGCCACCGACCCGGGCGACCCCCCGCTGGACCAGACGATCACCACCGACCGCGGCAGCGTCCACACGCATCTCACGCTCGACGACCAGCACCACGTGATCAAGGAGGAGTCCACCGTCACCTACGACGGCAAGACGTACACCTCGGTCACCAACTACTCCAGCGACGGCAACCACTACACCACGGACACCTCCTACCCGGACGGCAGCACCGTGCACTCGGAGACCAACCTCAACGCCGACGGCAGCGGCACGATGGTGACCACCGGCAGTGACGGCGACCGCACCGAGTACACCCGCGGCCCCAAGGACGCCAACGGCAACCAGCCGGACTGGCAGCAGGTGGGCGGCAACACCGAAGACGACGGCGGCGGCAGCGACGACGGCTCCTACAACTCCACGCCCGCCGCCTGGTGACCACCCGACAACCGCATCGAGACCGACAGGAACGGACAGGAACCCCATGGCCAGCTACAACGGCATCAACCTCGACTACCACAAGATCGAGGAGGTCGTGAGCCTGCTGCACGACGCCCACGAGAACCTGCTGCCGGTGCTCAGCAACCTGCGCAACCGGGTCAACACCCTCGTCGACGACGGCATGGTCTTCCAGCAGTCCAGCGAGGTCATCCGCACGACCTACAACAACTTCGACACCAGCCTGCTGGCCGCCGTGAAGGGCATCAACGACTTCTCCGAGATGTTCAACGGCATCAAGGAGAACGCGATCCAGTTCGACCAGGGCATCAGCAGCAGCCTGCAGAACAACTCGTAACACCCGTACGCGAGAAGGGGCCTTCCCGGAAATCCCGGGAAGGCCCCTTCTCGCGCCGGGCGGCGGGGGTCAGGCCCGCAGCGGCGTGAGCGGCACCTGGAGGGCCAGCAGCGCACCGCTCGGGCCGGCCGTCCAGGCCCGGCCCGGATGCGTCGTCGCCCGCACCACACTCGGCATCAGACGGACGCCGATCAGGTCGCCCTCGGTGAGGTTCTTCGGCGCGAGCAGCAGACCGCGCCGGGCCCGGCGGGCCGCGAGCGTCCAGCCGCTCATCCCGCTCTGGAAGCCCTCCGCCGAGGCCGCGTAGACCAGTCCCAGGCCCTGGTCGCGGCCCGACACCGCGATCTCCCTGAGGAGCTTGTCCGCCGCCGAGTTGGTGATCAGGTCGGCGTCGTCGATCATCACCACCCTCGGCCCCGGCAACGCGTCGAGCGCCGCCCGCACGGTGTCCGCCGACGGGTCGTTCTCGGTGATCACCGCGGCCGTGGCGTGCCGCTCCAGGGCGCGCAGCGGCGACTCGCGCGGGGTGAGGACGACCAGTGAGGTACCCCCGGCCAGCAGGGACACCGCGATCGAGGCGAGCGTGTTGCTGCGGCCGGACCCCGCCGGGCCGAACACCCCGAACGCCGAGGCGGAACCCGCCAGGTCCGCGCCGACCGGGCCGCCCTCGTCGCCGCCGACGCCGAGCAGCCCCCACATCGGCCGCCGGTCGGTCTGCGCGACCTTCTCGTAGGCCTCGGCGAACTCCACCGAGCGCGGCAGCACCGCGACCTGGAACGGCCGCCGCGCCTGCGGCACTTGGGCGTCCCGCTTGCGGGCGGACTCGCCGATCGACCGCAGCGCCTCCGCCTGCTCGGTGCCGCCGCCGGCCGCCAGCAGCGCCACCTGGGTCTCGGTGCCGCTGAGGACGTGCCAGCCACGGCCCGGCGGGATGTCGGCCGGGATCTTGTTGGGCATCATGCCGACCGCCTGGTAGTCACTGCGGTCGCCCTGGCGCAGCAGCAGCTTGTGGTCGTTGTGCGCGGCCATCCGCCCGCCCAGCAGGGAGCGTTCGGAGGTCGCGATGACATGGATGCCCGCGGCGGCGCCCTCACGGATGAGCCGGGTCACCTCCTGCACCAGCTGGCCGTGGTCGTGTTCGTCGATGATGACCGAGAGCGAGTCCCAGCCGTCGATGAACAGCAGGATGTGCGCGGGCCGCTCGGCCTTCGGCAGCAGCTTGCGCAGCTCGGCGATACCGGTCGCGCTGTGCGCCTGCGCCAGGTCCTGGCGCTCGGTCAGTTCCCGGTTCAGGCGGTGCAGCAGCCGGCCCAGCCGCTCCAGGTCGTGCCGGGAGACCACGCCACCGCAGTGCGGCAGCGCACCGAGCGCGCTGAGTCCGCCGCCGCCCGCGTCGATGCCGTAGATGTGCACGTCGGCGGTGCTCGTCACGCGGGCCGCCGACCCGGCGATGGTCCGCAGCACCTGGGTACGGCCCGAGCGCGGCGCCCCGATGACGTACAGATGCCCGAAGGTGGCCAGGTCGGCCACGGCCACCCGGCGCTGCTGGAGCTGCGGCACGTCCTCCAGGGCGTACGGGACGACCAGCCGGCCCTCCCGGGTGGCGCCGAGTTCGTCCAGGTCGTCCAGGACCAGTTCGCGCTGGAGCGGGGGCAGCCAGGGGCTCGGCTGCGGGGTGAAGTCGTCGAGCAGGTCGGCCGCGGCGCGGATCTCCTCGACGAGTGCCTGAAGGTCGGTCGGGGCCGGGCCCTGCGCGGGCGCGACCGTCACCGACCGCGCCTCGGCGGGCAGTTCGGCGGGGCGGCCGAGGGCGTCCCAGCCCACGCCCACCGTGCGCACCGGCTTGCGGGGGCCGGCCTCCGGCTCCGCCGCGGCGGCCGGGGTCTGCCGGGGCCGCTCCGCGCCCACCCAGGCGGTCTGGAAGGGGTCCGCCTGCTTCGGCCCGCGCCGGACCAGGGCCCGCCCCGGGGTGCCGGACGAGATGTCGACGGCGTCCTTGACGTCGATGATGTCCTGGCTCTCGGTCATGTCGGTGACCCGCAGCGCGATCCGCAGGTTGGTGTTGGCGCGGATGTCACCGGTGACCACACCGGCCGGGCGCTGCGTGGCCAAAATCAGGTGGATGCCGAGCGAGCGGCCGCGCTGCGCGATGCTGATCAACCCGGGCACGAAGTCGGGGACTTCACGGACCAGGGTGGCGAACTCGTCGATGACCAGCAGCAGCCGGGGCAGCGGGGCCAGCGAGGGGTCGGCGGCCCGCTTGGCCCGGTACTCGGGGTGGTCCTTGGCGTCGGCGGCGGCCAGCACCTGCTCCCGGCGCCGCAGTTCGGCACCGAGCGACTCCAGGGCCCGCTCCACGAGGTGGGCGTCGAGGTCGGTGACCATGCCGAGGGTGTGCGGCAGGTTGGCGCACTCCTTGAAGGCGCTGCCGCCCTTGTAGTCGACCAGCACGAAGGTGAGTTCGTCGGGCCGGTTGGCGGCGGCCAGCGAGGCCACGAACGTCTGGAGCAGCTCCGACTTGCCCGAACCCGTCGTACCGGCGACCAGGCCGTGCGGTCCGTCCTGCACCAGGTCCAGCGAGAGCGGCCCGTCGAAGCCGGTACCGATGACGAAGGACGTGGAGGCGGGATCGCTCTGCCAGCGGTCCAACAGGGCCTGCGCGTTGGGCGGTTCCTGCTCCAGCAGGTCGAGCAGGCGGACCCGCTGGGGCAGTCCGGCGTCGTGCTCGGGGCTGACGTCCCGGATCGGGGCCAGCGCGCGGGCCAGTTGCTCGCACCACTCGGGGGAGACCCGGTCGGCGCGTACCGCGGGCAGGTCCGGCGCACCGGGCCGACGCACGGTCAGCCGCCCGCCGGCGGCGAGCACGACACCCGTGCTCTCCTCGGGCAGCAGCCGCTCCTGCTCGTCCAGACAGACGCTGAAGATCCGCACCCGCGGGCCCTCGGTCAGCACCTGCACCATGCCGGGGACGTCACGCAGCCGCCGTGCCCCGTCCGCGATCACCAGGACGTCGGGGTCGGTGAAGACCACGTCGCGCTCGTTGCCGGCCTGCCGGCGGCGCGACTGCACCTGGGAGACCAGTTCGCTGATCCGCGCGGCGGTGGACTCGGGGTCGTTGCCGATCAGCACCACCGGCCCACCGGCCGTACCGGGCCTGAGATGCGGCAGCCAGCGCGTCCACGCCCAGTCCGCCACCCGGTCCGGCTCGGTCAGGACGACGATCCTCAGGTCGCGCGGGCTGTGCAGCACAGCCGCCTGTGCCACCAGCCAGCGGGCCAGCGGCTGCACCTCGGTGGCCGGGCCCGCGACGCCCACCACGCCGTGCGCCGTGATGTCGACCCCGATCGGCGTGTCGGGGATGTTCCAGCGGATCGAGCGGTGGTTCTCGTCCCGCGCCGGATCCTCCAGCTCCCGCACCGACGGCTGGTCCACCGTGCCCAGACGCAGCACCAGATGGTCGGGGTCGCGGCGGCGCCGCTCCCAGAGCCGGCCGCCCGGGCCGGTCGCGATCAGGGCGACCGCCGCCGGGTCCGGGCCGGTCTTGTCCCGCACCCGGCGCTCGCCCACCACCGCCTCCCGGACCTGCTCCTCCAGCACGTCACGGCGCCGCTCGTAGGCCGCCTCCGACTCCAGGAACTGCTTGCGGGCCGCACGCCGGCCGGTCGCCCAGTTCGACAGCATCATCATGGGGCTGAGGAACAGGAACACCAGGAAGTAGTACGACTTGAAGATGCTGACCATGAACAGACCGAGGACGATCGGGGAGATCATCATCACGGTCGGGAACGGCCGCTTCTGCGGCGGCGACGGCGGCTGCGGCAGCCGGATCCGCTCGGCGTCCAGGTGCGGGGCGATCCGCGGCGGCCGGTTGTAGTCCACGCCGTAGCCGTCGGCGGACGGCGTGACGGCCGCGTCCGCCTCGACCGGGCCGCTCATCCGCAGCAGTACCGGACCCACCGTCAGGTCCTCACCGGCCGGCCAGGGCACCGGGCCCGGCCCCGACGGGCGTTCGCGCGGCGGCTGCGGGCGCGGCCGGCGCAGCTGGGTGATCGCGTCGTCGGGCGGCGGCGAGGCGAGCCGGGCCCGCACGGTGGCGTCGGGATCGTCGTCGATGCGGTGCCAGGCCGCGGTGCCGTCCGCGCCGACCGTCACCCACAGCCCGCTCTGCGGCACCCCGTCGGCGGCGTCGAGCCGCAGGGCGCACAGCGGGTCGGTGCCGATCTCGTGGCTGCCAGGGCCGAGCCGCCAGGTGCGCCCGGCACCGGGCCCGGAGACGAGGTGCACCTCGGCGAGCACTGCGTCCAGGTCGCCGTCGTCATGGATCCGGACCAGGTCGGCCGGCCGGGCCGGGCCGCCGAGCCCGACCAGCCCGCCGTCGCGGATCCCGCTGCCGGACACCGGCGTGCCGGGATCGAGCCGGTGGTCGCCGGCGTAGAGGTTCCGGGCCGTCGGCGCGCCGGCCGCCGCCCAGTCCGCACCGCCGGTGGCGGCGGCCTCGTCCTGGGTCAGAGCGGCGGCGAGATCGCCGACGGTGGCGTTCGAGGGCAGGCGGACCTGGTGGTCGCGGCGCTGTCCGTCCGTGGCGTCCACGGTGGTGATGGTGAGGTTCACGGCTCCCAGCCGGGCATTCGTTCGTACGGGATCGGGGGACGGGTACGGCGGTTACGGCGTCATGGCGCCGGTGGCGAGCTCGCGGAGACCCCGGCCGTTTCCGAGGTGCTCGGTTCCGCGAAGTCGTCGTCGCTGTCGACGGCCGCGGCCGGAGCGGACACCGGCGTGGCGGCGGGCTCGGGGGCCGGCCGGGTCGCCGAGACCCCGGTCGGGCCGGCGACGGGGGCCGCCGACCCACCGGTGCCGAGGTCCGGCTCGTCCGGCAGCAGATCGGGGTCGGCCGTGGTCACGGCGCCCGCCGGACCCACGGCCTCCTCGTGCGGGAGGTCGGGGCACGGCGGCAGCGCGGCCAGCGTCCGGGCCACGGCCCGGGACAGCGGCAGCACGTCGACCCGGGCGGCGGGGGGCGCGCCGTGCACCGTGAGCACCGCGTCCGGGGCGATCTCCAGCAGCCGGGTCCTGCCCCGGGCCACACCCAGGCTCAGCAGCCGGACACCGGACGGCAACGGTCGCTCCAGGGGGTCGGCGCAGACCGCGACCTCGATGCCGGGCTGCCCGACGGCCGCCGCGGCCGGCATCCCCGGATGCCGCGGGTGCACCCCGGCGGCGATGGCGACCCGGCCCTGCGGCAGCCGGGCGTCCAGCTGCGCGGCCAGGGCCTGGAGCACGGCGCGGGCCGAACGGGCGGCGCGCGGCGGCCCGTACACGGACAGCGCGGCCGGACCGGAACGCACGTCCAGCAGCACGGCGTGCCCCAGGTGGTGCCCCACGCACACCAGCAGCGGTACGGCGGACGCCCGGCCGTCGTCCGTCAGATCGGCACGGTCGATCCACCACAGCCGCGGGTCGCTCTCGTCCGCGGCCCAGGGCTCGGGCGGTTCGCGCAGCGCGTCGCCGTCCGCCGCGACCAGCACGGCCATCCACTCCGGGCCGGCCAGCACGCCGTAGGGCCGGACCCCGGGACGGACGGCCGCGGCCAGCGCCGTGGCCCGCTCGGCGTCGGCCCAGACGGCCGGGTCGCGCAGCAGCCGCACCAGCAGGCGCAGACCGTGCCGGTAGCGCAGCTCCGTGCGGACCGGGCCCGTGAACGCCTTCGCGGTCAGGCTGATCTCCCGCCCGAGCCGCCGTCGCAGGGCCTTCCAGCCGCCGCCGCGCCGGACCAGCCAGTGCGTGACGGCGAGGACCAGGACCAGGACGCCGACAAGGCCGAGCAGGGTCGTGATGGTGGCGGAGGTCATCGGGTCTCTCCCCGGAGGTGCTCGGTCCCGGCCGGGCGGCAGCCGTGGGATTCGAGGGTGGCGCGCAGCGCGCGGATTCCGTGATGTGTGCGGGACTTGACGGTTCCCGGGGGCAGCCCGAGCTGGCGGGCCACGTCGTCGCCGGGCTGGCCCAGCAGATGGACGCGGGCCACGGCCTCCCGGTGCGCGGGAGCGAGGGTGCGCAGGGCGGAGACCAGCACCCGGCGGTCACCGACCTGTTCGGCGTGGTCGGGCACCGCCGCGGGAGCGGCGCTGCCGAAGTCCGCCGCCGTGATCCCCACCGGGACGGTCCGGTCCCGGCGCCGGCCGTCGACCACGAGGTTGCGGGCCACCCGGAACAGCCACATGCGGATGGGCCGGTCCCGCCAGTCCAGCCGCCCGGCCGACTGCCAGGCCCGCAACAGGGTTTCCTGGACGACGTCCTCCGCGCCGTGGGGGTCGCGCCCCATCATGCCGGTCACGAAGCGGCGCAGGCTGTCGCGCTCCGCGAGAAGGAGGCCGAGCGTCCGGTCCGCGCAGTCGGCGCGGTCATGGTCGATGAGGCTCACGGCCTCCGCCTTCCGGTGTCGGTTCTGCTGTTGTGCTGTTGTGCTGTCTTGCCGTGTTGCTCTGTGGTGCTTCTGAATCGCTTCAGGCACGAACGCTAGCGCTAATAACGCCAGTTCTCGAAGCCGCCGCCGCCGCGGACTTCAACAGATTGGTCACAGGAAACTCCGCATAGGTGGACGGAAGATGACGTTCGCCGGGATCTTCGTGGGCGGGCGGGCGGATCGGTGCCACGCCTTGGTTACTGTTCATCTGCCCCGCATGTTCCGGGTGTTCCGAGACCTTCACGAGACCTTCAGGAGATGACGTGCCGCCCCTTCGCAAACCCCGGCCCCCGGCGGAACGGTCCGGTACGACGACGGGACGTTTCAGCGACACCTTCGCCCGCCGCCCCGCCGTGCCCCGGCGCGGACTCGTGCCGGGCGCGCGGGTGTGGGCGACCGTCGCCGCCGCGGCCGGACTGACCGTCGTCGTCGCCGCGGCCGTGCCGCTGCTGAGCCGCGTGGACCTCTTCCCCGATCCGGACACCACACCGGCCGCCGTCGTGGCGGCGGGGGAGCCGACAACGCTGTCCAGCGCCTCCGGATCCCCGTCCCCGTCCTCCGCGAAGCCCTCGCCCACCACCTCCTCCCACAAGCCCGGCAAGACCACCTCCGGAGGTTCCGGTCCGGCCGGCGGCACGGGCACCGGCTCGACCGGCCAGCAGTCCGGCGGCGGCTCCGTCAGCTCCGGATCGAACTCGGGCTCGGGCTCCACGTCCTCCGGTTCCAAGTCCGGCGGCTCCACGTCCTCCTCGTCCGGGAAGACCTCGTCCGGCACGTCCTCGTCCGGTACGTCCTCGTCGGGCGGCAGCGGTACGACGACCACCACCGTCCCCGGCGTGGCGCTCATCGGCACCGGGTCCGGCCGGTGCATCGACGTCACCAACGCGGGCGGGGACGGCACCCGGCTGGAGATCCTGGACTGCTCGGGCGCCGCCAAGCAGAAGTGGGTCTTCCAGTCGGACGGCACCATCCGCTCGCTCGGGCTGTGCATGGACCTCGCCTGGGGCAACACCGCCAACGGCACCGCGATCCAGGTCGCCAAGTGCAGCGGCAACCGCGCCCAGTTGTTCTACCTCAGCGCGCACGGCGACCTGGTCAGCGCGCAGGCCGACAAATGCGTCGACGTCACCGACAACGGCACGGGCAACGGCACCAAACTCCAGCTGTGGACCTGCTCCGGCACCCCCAACCAGAAGTGGCACAAGGGCTGATCGCGGCCGCTATCACCTGGTCCGGCAGCGGAGGCCGCGGAAACGCGCCTCCGCGCGGCCGGACCCATGGCCACGGACACCGTTCTTGAGGCAGCGGGTGGGCCGCGCCCCCGTCGCCGACGGCCAGGACGAGGGAACCGTCGGGGCAGACCTCGACGGTTCCGGTGCCCGCGCAGGCCTGGTGCCACCACCTTGACGATGAACCAGGTGCCGTACGCCGGTGCCGCCCGCACCGCCACCGTGCCCCTGGCCGTCGGCCGGGGGCACGGCTTGTGGAGAGGCTCCGGGGCGGCGCCGGCGACCCGGTCCACGACCGGCAAGTGGCGTGAGGCGGCGACGAGTCGAGCGTCGAGGTGGTCGCCGACGGCGGCTTCGCCGCCCCCGCACCAGGCGCCGCTGGATGCGGTGGTCCCGGCGCGGCCCCGGCCCCCGGATTCCGCCTCAGGAAAGGGACTTGAGGAAGTCGAGAAGCGCCGCGTTCACCTCGTCCGGCCGCTCCTGCTGGGTCCAGTGCCCGCAGCCCGCCAGCTTCAGGGGCTCGCGCACCAGGTTGGGCATCAGCACGGGGAGCCGTTCGATGAGTTCGGGCGTGCCGGGGAACGCCGGGACCACGTCGCGGTCGCCGTAGACGTACAGCGCGGGCGGGGTGACGACGGCGCCCTGCCAGGGGGCGGTCAGTTCCCAGTTGCGGTCCAGATTGCGGTACCAGTTGAGGGCACCGGTGAAGCCGTGGGAGAAACTCTCCGTGAGGGCGTCGAGGTCCGCCTCGGTGAACCACCGCGGCAGCGTCTGCGGGTCCGGCATGCTCGCGAGCCAGCCGCGCTCGGGGTCGACCAGCGGCTGCCGGACCTCACCGGTGCCGACGCCGTCCCCGGACGCCATGGTGAAGAACTTCCGCAGCGTGGCGCGCGGGTCACGGGCGAACTCGGCGTCGGCGACGCCCGGGCGGTTGAAGTAGTTCCAGTAGAAGCGGCCGCCGAACCTCCTGTCCATCGTCTCAAGCGGCGGTTGCGCACCGCGGAACGGCGGCGGCACGCTCAGCCCGGCCACCCCGCGCACCAGGTCGGGGCGGAACAGCGCGGTGTGCCAGGCCACCGGTGCGCCCCAGTCGTGCCCCACGACGAACGCCTGCTCCGCGCCCAGCTCACGGATCAGCCCGACGACGTCGCCGACCAGATGGAAGATGCTGTACGCCTCGACGTCCTCGGGATGATCGCTGCTGCCGTACCCGCGCTGGTCGGGGGCGACCACATGGAAACCGGCCGCGGCCAGCGGGCCGAACTGGTGCTGCCAGGAGTGCCAGGACTCGGGGAAACCGTGCAGCAGCACGACCAGCGGGCCACGACCCTCCTCGGCGATGTGCAGGCGGATCCCGTTCACGTCGACCATTCGATGCTGAACCATGGGCACGAGCGTACGCGCAACGATCTTCGGCTATCCGTCCTGCCGGGTTCCGGACGCGGGGGAGGCGTCCGCGGCCGGCGGCGGCGCGGGGAGCAGGTGGCCGCTGCCCGCGGCGAGCGCGGCGTCGAAGGCGTGCGTGGCCTCGGGCGCGGTGCCGGGCAGGAGGAAGGAGCGGGCCTGCTCCTCGAAGCGCTGGTCGGTCACGGTCTGGCGGGTGTGGTGCTGGGCGAGGTGCTCCGCCCAGGACCCGACGAGGTAGTTCTCGATGAACCGGCCGGGTTCGGCGCCGTCCTCGTACAGACCCCAGGTGAGCGCTCCGGTACGGCGCCGGGAGCGGGCGACGTTCTCCATGGCCCCGGCGAAGGCCGCCCGGTCGTCGGGGGAGACGTGGTAGACGATCGAGACGAGGACCGGGCCGTCGGCCGGACCCGGCTCGTAGACCAGGGGCGGGGCGGGCCAGTGGTCGGAGGGGGTCGGGTCGATCCGCGCGGCGTCGTACAGCGGCCACAGCGGGACGGTGACGGCGGTGAGCAGCAGCAGTCCCGCCGCGACGAGCAGCGCGGTGGTCATCCCCGCCCCCTGGGCCAGCGCGCCCCACAGCGGGGCGGCGAGGGCCTGGCCGCCCTGGAAGACCAGCAGGTAGACGGCGAGTCCACGGGCCCGCACCCAGCCGGGCAACCGGGTCTGGGTCGCGGCGTTGAGCGTGGACAGGACCGCGATCCAGGCCACTCCGGCGGGCAGCAGCGCGACCGTGACCACCCAGGTGACGTGGACCGTGGCCAGGACGGCCAGGACCACTCCGAAGATGACGGCGCCGGCGGCCAGGACGCCGTTGGCGCCGAGCAGCTTCTGCAAACGGGGCAGCAGGAACGCGCCGCCCACCGCACCGAGTCCCACGGCGGCCAGCAGCAGACCGTATCCGCCGGAACCCAGGCCGAGCGAGCCACCGGCGACCAGCGGCAGCAGCGACCACACGGCGGCGGCACCGGGGATGAACAGCGCGGTGCGCAGCAGCACTCGGCGGACGCCGGGGGCGTTCCATATGTAACGGCGGGCCGCGTAGAGGGCCGTGAAGAACCCCTCGCCCTCGGCGGCCGGTACGGACGCGCCGGCCGGACGCTTCCACAGCAGCAGCACGGCCACGATGCCCAGATAGGACACCGCGTTGAAGGCGAACGTCCACCCCGCGCCCGCCGCCGCGACCAGCACACCGCCGACGGCCGGTCCGATGGCACGGGCCAGGTTCATGTTGACCGCGCCCAGCGCGGAGGCCTGGCCGAGCTGGGCCCGGCCGACGAGTTCGGGCTGGATCGCCTGCCAGGCCGGGCTCATCAGGGCGGTGCCGCAGCCCAGCAGGAACGTCAGGGCGAGCAGCGCGCCGGGAGCGAGCACGTCGGCGAAGGCCAGCACGGCGAGGACCGCCGACACCGCGCACATGGCGACCTGGGCGACGACGAGCAGCCCGCGCCGGTCGAACCGGTCGGCCAGCACCCCGGACGGCAGCGCCAGCAGCACGACCGGCAGGCTGGACGCGGTCTGCACGAGCGTGACCAGGGTGGCCCCGTGCGCGAGCAGCAGCCACTGGACGCCGACCGTCTGCATCCAGGTGCCGACGTTGGACACGAACTGCGCGATCCACAGGGCCCGGAACACCGGCAGCGCCAGCGGCGCCCAGGCCGAACCGGGCCTCGGGGAGCCACCGCCGTTCTCGTCCTTCTTGGTGACTGCCATGCTACCGCTCCGTGCGAGGTGGGTGCTGGGCCGGGCGTCCCGGTCCTCGCCTTCTTACGCGTCGAGGCGGCGCCGCCGCAAGCCAAGACGCCGTCCCGGCCCGGCCTTTGCCTGAACAGGCAGCCGCGGGGGCGCCGGGCCTGGCCGGGTCGACGCCCGCGGCGGCCGGCCCTACTTCCCGCCGGCCGCCGCCCGGGTCGGCCGGCCCAGCGCCCAGAACAGGACACCGAGGAGCATGAACGCGACGAGCGGGACGAGCTCCGTCAGCAGGTACTTCCCGCGCTCGGCATGGGTCCAGCCGTCCGGCGCGAAGTCGGCGCCGAACCAGTGGTCGCCGGCGCCGGGCGCGACCAACTGCACGGTGGCGAAGAGGATGAGAAGGGTCAGGACCACGCTGATGGTCCACGGGAGGGGAGCCCGGTACGGGCGGGGCGTGTCCGGGTACTTGCGGCGCAGGAACGGGAGCGCCGGGAAGATGCCCAGGTAGCTGACGAGCGTGGTCGACACGGCGAGGCCGAGGACCGCGCCGAAGAGCTTGGCCGCGCTGCCGCTGGTCAGCTGGTGGGCGAGGATCAGGACGCCGGTGGAGACCAGGCCGCTGAGGATGTTCACCCGGACCGGGGTGCCGAACCGGCTGGAGATGACGCCGAGGAAGCGGGGCGCCGCGCCGTCGTAGCCGGAGACGGCCAGGGCGCGGTCGGAGCCCATGATCCAGGTGACGCCGGAGGACAGCACCGTGAGGATGAACATGATCCCGGCCAGGTCCCCGAGCACGGTGCCGAACCCGCTGAGCGTGGTGGTGCCGTCGGCGCCGACGTGGCCGCCGTACACCGTGAAGACCTGCCGGATCGCGTCGACGAAACCGCCGAGGCCGGTGATCGCCTTGACCGGCAGGACGAGCAGGATGCCGAGGATCGGCAGCGCGTAGAGGAGCACGGAGAGGACGGCGCCGCGGAAGATGCCGTAGGGGATGTCCTTCTGAGGGTTCGTCATCTCGTCGCCGGCCGTGTTGGGCAGCTCGAAGCCGACGTAGTTGAACATCAGGACCGGCACCAGGCCGACGAATCCCGCGTAGGTCGGCGAGAAGTCACCGATGCCGAAGCCGTGCAGCCCGTGCTGGATCCCGTAGACCACGACCGTCACGGTGAACAGGCCGAGCAGCAGGAACCGGCTCCAGGCGCCGAGGGTCGGGATCCACTTGCCGACGTCGAAGGAGAGGATCGCCGCGAGCACACCCACCCAGACGAAGAGGAGGGTGAAGAAGTAGAACGCGGGGGTGCTCAGGTCCTTCCCGCCGTTGAAGAAGGTGGTGTACGCCGTGACGGCGGAGACGGCGAGGGTGCCGCCCAGCCACACCGGGTTGGTGATCCAGTAAAGGAAGTTGTTGACGGCGCCGGCCAGGCGCCCGAAGGCCCGGCTGGTCCAGATGTAGGGGCCGCCCTCGTCGGGGAAGGCGGCCCCGAGCTCGGCGATCAGCAGCGCGGAGGGCACGAGGAACACCACGGCGAGCACGATCAGCCACGTGAACGCCTCGGCACCGGACGAGGCCACGGCGCCGATGGTGTCCACCCCGACGATGGTGCACAGCAGGAAGAACAGGATGTCGAAGCGGCCGAAGTGCTTGCGCAGCTTCTGTCGTTCCGCCTGGGCGGCGACCGGTGCGTCGACCGGTTCGGAGGTGAGGGGGCCAGCGGTCACCGGGAGCTCCAGCGTGCTCGGGAGGGGCGTGATTCGGCCATGGTCCACGGCGTCGCACAAGCGCACAAGCTTTTGGCCCCAAGTCGTGACCAGCGCCCCCGGCACTCATAGCCGCCGGAAATCTCCCGGAAACAGCGGGGCCGGGCTACCCGCCCCTGATGCCCAGCAGCCTGCGTACCCCGCCGACCGCCGCGACGGTCAGGGCGGTCGTGGTCGCGGCGGTCACCGCCGGGTGCCGGGCCAGCGCCGCCTGCACCGAGTGGGCGTGCGACCGTTCGTCGAACTCGCCGTGGGCGCCGTGGTCGCTGCCGGGCACGGCGTCGGCCGGCGCGTACAGGTTTCCCCGGCCGGCGGGTGCGGGCGCGTCCGTCTGCTGGGAGTCGAAGCCGGTGCGTGCCAGGTAGCGGTCGAGAAGGGCCGGGGCGAGCCGGTTGGCCCACACGGTCGCCGCCGTGGTGGCGCCGATGTAGCGCTGCTTGCGGCCGGGATGGTCGGCGGCGTACACGACACCGCGCGCCGCCACCTCGGGCTGGTAGATCGGCGGCACCGGCTGCGGATGCCGGGGGAGCCGGGAGCGCACCCAGGAGAACTGCGGGGTGTTGACCGCCGGCATCTGCGCGACCGTGATGTGCACGTTGCTGCCCTGGTGCAGCAGTTCCAGGCGGACGGACGAGGTGAAGCCGTTGATGGCGTGCTTGGCCGCGCAGTAGGCCGACTGGAGGGGGATCGCCCGCTCGCCGAGCGCCGAGCCCACCTGCACGATGGTGCCCCGGTCGCGCGGCAGCATCCGGGCGAGGGCGGTCCGGGTGCCGTTGACGAACCCGAGATACGTCACCTCGGTGACCCGCCGGTACTCCTCCGGAGTGATCTCGGTGAAGGGTGCGAACACACTGCTGAAGGCGCAGTTGATCCAGACGTCGATGGGCCCCAGGAGCCGCTCGACGGCGTCGGCGGCAGCCTCCACCTGGCCGGGGTCCGCGGTGTCGGCCCGCTGCACCAGCGGCCGGCCGCCGCGTTCGGCGACCTCCTTCGCCGCGGCTTCGAGTCCGGCCTCGCCCCGCGCGATCAGGGCGACGCGCGCCCCGCGCTCGGCGTACAGACGCGCGACGGCACGGCCGATGCCGGCACTGGCTCCGGTGATGACGACGACTTGCGACATGGTCTTTCCTCAGGTCCTCGGAGTTCGCCGGCTGACACGGAAGACTCGTCAGCCGACCCGGAAGGGGCGGGCCCGCGCGGCGTCCAGGCGCAGACCGAGGCCCGGCTCCCCGGCACCGCCCACGGACAGGGAGCCCGCGTGCTGGGCCGGCCCGCCCTCGAAGAGCAGCCGCTCGATGCGGACGTGGTCGTGGAACCACTCCAGATGCCGCAGGTTCGGCACCGAGGCCGCCGCGTGCGCGTGGGCGTACGGCGCGCAGTGCCCCGAGATCTCCAGGCCGTGGCCCAGGGCCAGCGCCGCGACGCGCAGCCACACGGTGATTCCGCCGCACCGGGTGACGTCCGCCTGCAGACAGTCCACGGCGCCGGCGCCGAGCATCTGCCGGAAATAGGGGAGCGTGTAGCCGTACTCGCCCGCGGTCACGTCCGCCGCGACCCGGCTCCGGACCAGGGCGAGCGCCGCCAACTGGTCGGAGGAGACCGGCTCCTCGAACCATGTCACGCCCACCGCGTCCAGCCCCGCCGCCACCCGCACCGCCTGCTTGGCGCCGTAGCCGCCGTTGGCGTCCACGTACAACTCGGCCGCATCACCGATGCTCTCGCGGGCCCGGGCCACCCGTTCCAGGTCCCGCGCCTCGCGACTCCCCCAGGACTCCCCGATCTTGATCTTCACGCGGGGAATGCCCTCCTCCGCCACCCAGCCGCGCAGCTGCCGGTCCTGGCGCTGCTCGTCGTACGTGGTGAAGCCGCCGCTCCCGTACACGGGCACCTCGTCACGGGCGGCGCCCAGCAGATCCACCAGCGGGAGCCCGAGCAGCCGCGCCTTGGCGTCCCACAGCGCGATGTCCACGGCGGAGATCGCCTGGGCGGCGATGCCCGGCAGCCCGGCGTTGCGGACCGCGCGCTGCATGGCCTCGTTGGCGCGCGGCACGTCGAGGGCGGGCAGGCCGGTGACGACGCCGGCCAGCAGGTCGTCGACGACCCGCGCGGTCGCGGCCGGGGCGTATGTGTACCCGAGCCCGGTGGTCTCCCCGCAGCGGACGGTGACCAGGACGAGCGTGGTGCTGTCCCAGGCCGCGGTCCCGTCCGCCTCGGGGGCGTCCGTCGGAACGGTGTAGGCGGCGCTTGCCACCCGTTCGACGGCCGGCAGGTCGCTCACCGTCGCCCCGCTTCGTGCCGGTGCGGCAGGAACTCCTGCACCTTGGCCTTGAAGCCCTGCCGGACCATCGCCACCCGGTCGCTGTCGCCCTTGAGGACGGAGGCCGCCGCGGCCTCGATCTGGTCGAGGGTGGCGTGCGGCGGGATCGGCGGTACGGCGGGGTCGGTCACGAAGTCGAGCACACACGGCCGGTCGGCGGAGAGCGCGGCCTCCCAGGCGCCTGCCACCCCGCCCGGCTCGTCGATCCGCATGCCGGTCAGGCCGAGGGAGCGGGCGAAGTCCGCGTACCCGACGTCCGGGAGGGACTGCGAGGGCAGGAACTGCGGGGCGCCCTCCATCGCGCGCATCTCCCACGTCACCTGGTTCAGGTCCCGGTTGTTGAAGACGGCGACGACCAGCCGCGGGTCCTCCCAGTCGCGCCAGTACTTGGCGATGGTGATGAGCTCGGCCATGCCGTTCATCTGCATCGCCCCGTCGCCGACGAGGGCGATGGCGGGCCGGTCCCCGTGCGCGAACTTGGCGCCAATGGCGTAGGGCACGCCCGGCCCCATGGTGGCCAGCGTCCCCGACAGCGAACCCCGCATCGCGCCGCGCAACTTCAGGTGCCGGGCGTACCAGTTGGCGGCGGAGCCGGAGTCGGAGGAGAGGATGACGTCGTCCGGGAGCAGCCCGTTGAGGGTGTGGGCGACGTACTCGGGGTTGATCGGGTCGGCCGCGACGTCGGCCCGCCGCTGCATCACCTCCCACCAGTCCCTGACGTTGTTCTCGATCTTCGTCCGCCAGGACGGGTCCTCCATCTGGTCGAGCAGCGGCAGCAGCCGGCGCAGCGTCCGGGCCGCGTCGCCGACCAGGTTGACCTCGAAGGGGTAGCGCAGCCCCACCATGTGCGGATCGATGTCCACCTGCACCGCCCGCGCCTTGCCGAACGCCGGCAGGAACTGCGTGTAGGGGAAGGACGATCCGATCACGAGCAGGGTGTCGCAGTCCCGCATCATCTCGTACGACGGCCGGGTGCCGAGCAGCCCGATCGCACCGGTGACGTACGGCAGGTCGTCGTCGAGGGCGTCCTTGCCCAGCAGCGCCTTCGCGACGCCGGCACCGAGCCGGTCGGCGACCTCCTTGACCTCCGCACGCGCGCCGCGCGCGCCCTGACCGATCAGGATCGCGGTCTTGCCGCCGGAGTTGAGCACGTCGGCGGCCCGCTGCAGGTCGCCGTCGTCCGGGACCGGCGCGTAGTGCGGCATGCCGAGGCTGGACGGCACCATCTTGAAGGCGTGCTCGGGCGGCGAGTAGTCCAGTTCCTGGACGTCGGCCGGGATGATCAGGGCGGTCACCGAGCGGCGTGCCATGGCGGTGCGCATCGCCCGGTCGAGCACGTTCGGAAGCTGCTCGGGGACGGTGACCATCTCGCAGAAGTCCGAGGCCACGTCCTTGTACAGGGTCAGCAGGTCGACCTCCTGCTGGTACGAGCCGCCCATGGCACTGCGGTTGGTCTGCCCGACGATCGCCACCACCGGCACATGGTCCAGCTTGGCGTCGTACAGGCCGTTGAGGAGATGGATGGCGCCGGGCCCGGAGGTGGCGGCGCAGACGCCGACCCGGCCGGAGAACTTGGCGTAGCCGACGGCCTCGAACGCGGACATCTCCTCGTGGCGGGACTGGATGAACCGGGGGTTGTTCTCCGCCCGTCCCCAGGCCGCGAGGAGGCCGTTGATGCCGTCGCCCGGGTAGGCGAAGACATGGTCCACGTCCCACTCGCGCAGCCGCTGGAGGATGTAGTCGGAGACCTTCGTCGACATGTTCGGAACCTTTCCTGAAGTGACGGGTGGTTACGGGCGGCGCAGGTGCCGTACGGCGCGCAGGGCGGCCGCCCCGGTGAGGGTCCCGGCGACGGCGGTGGCCGCCCAGCGGGCCGTGCCGGAGGGTTCGGCCGGCCGCCGGGCCAGCCGCTCGGGCCGGTCGCTGGGCAGCGGGCCGTCCAGTGCGAGGGCCAGGGCCTCCGCCAGGTGCAGGGCCCGCCGTCCGGTGCCGCCCTGCTCGATCTGGGTGCGGCAGCTGAAGCCGTCGGCCAGCACCAGGCTGTCCGGGGCGGCGGCGCGGACGGCGGGCAGCACCCCCAACTCGCCCACGGCCATGGAGACCTCGTGGTGCCCGCGCTCGAAGCCGAAGTTGCCGGCCAGCCCGCAGCAGCCCTCGTCGAGGACGTCCGCGTCGAGCCGGGCACGGCGCATCAGTTCCCGGTCGGCGTCGAACTTCATGATCGCGTGCTGGTGGCAGTGGGTCTGCACGGTCGCCTGCCGGGCGAGGAACGGCGGCTGCCAGCCCGCGGGGGCGTGGTGGACGAGCTGTTCGGCGAAGGTCCGCGTCCGGCGTACCAGCCGCCGCACGTCCTGGTCGCCGGGCAGCAGCTCGGGGGCGTCGGACCTGAACACGGCGGTGCAGGAGGGTTCGAGGCCGATGATCGGGGTGCCCGCGTCCAGCCAGGGCCGAAGGACCCGCAGGGAGCGCCGCAACACCCGCTTGGCGGTGGCCAGTTGACCGGTGGAGATCCAGGTCAGGCCGCAGCACACGGGTGCGTCGGGCACGGTGACTGCGAAGCCCGCGTCCTCCAGGACCCGTACGGCCGACATCGCGACCGCCGGGTGGAAGTGGTTGCTGAAGGTGTCCGGCCACAGGACCACCGTCGCCGG
This sequence comes from Streptomyces sp. NPDC086519, assembly GCF_040686075.1. Lineage (NCBI taxonomy): Bacteria > Bacillati > Actinomycetota > Actinomycetes > Kitasatosporales > Streptomycetaceae > Streptomyces > Streptomyces sp. NPDC086519. The sequence goes on along the minus strand of NZ_JBFBJL010000011.1, from coordinate 87,851 downwards.
GTCCGCCAGGTCCGGCTGCCCGGTGTGGAGAGCGCGCCACCACCGGACGAAGGACCGCTCGGCGAACACCGGGGGCCGCCGGGCGCCGTCCACCCCGGCGAGCGCCTTCCCCGTCCGCCCCAGCACCGGCGCCTGCAACACGCTGTTCGCCAACTCCGGTGCGCGCTCGGCCAGGTGCGCCCAGAGCGGCAGCCAGCCCATCGAGTAGTGGGCGGCCGGGCGCGGCCGGCCCGCGTAGTGGTGGGCCATGAACTCGGCCTTGTAGGTGGCCATGTCCACCCCCGTGGGGCAGTCCGACTTGCAGCCCTTGCAGGCCAGGCAGAGATCCAGCGCGTCCCGGACCTCGGTCGACCGCCAGCCGTCCTTGACCGCCGAGTCGGGATGCCCGTCGAGCATCTCGAACAGCAGCCGCGCCCGCCCGCGCGTCGAGTGCTCCTCCTCACGGGTGGCCCGGTACGAGGGACACATCACGTCGCCGTGCAGGCCCCGGCAGTTGCCGATGCCGACGCAGCGCATGACCGCGCGGGTGAAGGAGTGGTCGTCCTCCGGATAACCGAAGTGGGTCCGTGGAGCGGCCGGCCGCCACTCGGCCCCGAGCCGCAACTGCCCGTCCACCGGGTTCGGGTCGACGACCTTGCCCGGGTTCATCCGGTTGCCCGGATCGAACAGCGCCTTCAGCTCCCCGAAGGCACCGACCAGCCGCTCCCCGAACATCCGCGTCAGCAGCTCGCCCCGGGCCTGCCCGTCGCCGTGCTCGCCGGACAGCGAACCGCCGTAGGAGGCCACCAGGTCGGCGGCCCGCTCCACGAAACGCCGGAAGTCCGCCACCCCGTCCGCCGTCTTCATCCCGAACGGGATCCGGGTGTGCACACACCCCTGTCCGAAGTGCCCGTACAGGGAGGGATGGTCGTAGTCGAACTCCGCGAACAGCCCTTTCAGGTCCCGCAGATAGTCGCCCAGCCGCTCGGGCGGCACCGCCGAGTCCTCCCAGCCCTCCCAGGTCTCCCGGTCGTCCGGCGGCCGCGCGGTCACCCCGAGTCCCGCCTCCCGGGCCCTGAGCATCTCCTGCTCGCGCCGCGGGTCGTCGGAGAACGCGACCGAGGCCTCCTTCTCGGACCGGCCGATCGCCTTCAGCAGGGCGTGCGCCTGCGCGTCGACGTCCTCCTGGCTGTCCCCGGTGAACTGCACCAGAAGCCAGCTGTCCGCCTGCGGCAGGGCGCGCAGCGAGTCGAGGTAGGCGTGCTCCTCCCGCATCAGCTCGGCCATCCGCCCGTCCAGCGCCTCCAGCTGACCCGGCGAGCAGTGCTCCAGCAGCCGGGGCACGTCGTCGGCGGCCCGGCAGATGTCGTCGTATCCGAGCACCAGCAGCGATTCGTACGGCGGCACCGGGACCAGGTCGAGTTCGGCGTGCAGGACGGTCACCAGGGTGCCCTCGCTGCCCACCAGCGCCTTGGCCACGTCGAGGCCGTTCTCCGGAAGCAGCGAGTCGAGGTTGTAGCCGGAGACCCGGCGCGGGATCTTCGGGTAGCCGCGCCGGATGTCCGCCAGGTACTCGGTGACGATCCGGTCCAGCCCGTCGTACAGCTCGGCCCGGCGGCCGCCCTCGGCGGCGATCCGCGCCCGCGCCGCCTGCGAGGTGGGCCCCACCCGCATCCGCACACCGTCGTACGTCAGCACGTCGAGACGGCGCACACTGTCGACCGTCTTCCCGTACGCCTGCGCGGACGCCCCGCACGAGTTGTTGCCGATCATGCCGCCCAGCGCGCAGTGGCTGTGGGTCGACGGTTTCGGACCGAACTGGAGGCGCAGGCCGGCCAGCCGCCGGTTGAGTTCGTCCAGGACGATGCCCGGCTCCACCACACAGGTGCGGGCCTCGGGGTCGACGGAGACCAGGGCGTCGCAGTGCTTGCTCCAGTCGATGACCACGGCCGTGTTCGTCGTCTGTCCGGCGAGGCTGGTGCCGCCGCCGCGGGACAGCACCGGCACGTCGAAGCGGGAGCACAGCTCCACCGCGCGGGCACCGGCCGCCACGCTCCGCGGGACGACCACGCCGAGCGGGACCTGCCGGTAGTTGGAGCCGTCCGTGGAGTAGGCGCCCCGGCTGCCGGGATCGAACCGGACCTCGGCGTCGGTCCCGGCGCGCAGGGCCGTGACCAGGCCGTCGAGGGACGCTCCGGGGACAGGTGTGCTCATGGCCGACCTCCGACCTGATGCGCGGTTTCGTCCGGTACGGGCCACCGGGTACCCCGGAAGTCGACCTCTCTCGCCCGGACAATCCGGGCACCCATGTTGCGCTCCATCATTTCCAGCGCGGCGGCCGCCAGGTGCGGGTGGATCGAGGCGACGGCGTCCCTCGGCACCGTGACCTCCAGGTGGCGGATGTGCGCGTCCAGGGCGGAGTACAGGACGCACTGCTCGGTGACCTGACCGGTCAGCACCACCGTGCCGACACCCAGCTGCCACAGCAGATACGACAGGGGCGTGTCGTAGAAGATCGAGTGCCGGGCCTTGACGACGAACAGGGAGTCGTCGTCGGGACGGATCGGCTCGACCAGGTCGGCGTGCGGGCGCGACAGCGCGGACTCGACCAGTTCGCCGTGGTGGGAGCGCCAGAGCCCGAAGTTGTCGTTCGCGTAGATCACCGGTACGCCCGCCTTGCGGGCCCGGCCGATCAGGTCCGCCAGGACCGGCACGGCACGCGTGGCGGCGGGCAGCAGCAGCTCCGCGTCCTCGTGGTCGTACGTGTTGATCATGTCGATCACGACGAGCGCGCTGCTGCCGGTCTGCCTGGGCTCGGGCACGGCGCCCACCACCTCAGGTGTCAGTCCCGCAGCCGCGGCAGGACCTCGGCGCGCTAGAAGTCGAAGAAGCCCTGCCGGCCCGGGCCGATCTGGTGGACGTGGACGGTGTCGAACCCCGCGTCGAGAAACGCGGACACGGCCTTGACGTGATCGTCCCCAGCCGTACCGGCGCCTCGGGCCAGGCCGTGCCGAGGATGTGCTCGTTCAGCGCCTCACCGGTGCCCACCCCCAGCCGGAACCGGCCGCCCAGCCGCACCGCGGCGGTGGCGGCCGCCTGGGCGATCACGGCGGGGTGGATGCGCACCAGCGGGCAGGTCAGCGCCGTCTCCACGGGCAGCGAGACCGCCTGCGACAGCGCGCCGATCACCGAGCACACGAACGAGCTCTGGCCCTGCCCGTCGTGCCAGGGGTGGTAGTGGTCCGAGATCCGCAGCGACTCGAAACCGGCCTGCTCGGCCGTCCGCGCCTGCTCGACCAGTTCCGCGGGGCTGTGCTCCTCGCACGACAGGAAGTATCCGGAACCGCCCATCGTCTCTCCTGATCCGCGTGGGTGACCGGGGACCGCAGCCGAGTACCCGGTGCCCACCGGGTTGTGCACGGCGTGTCGCCCGGATGAGGAGGGGTACCGGAGAGGCGGAGCCCCACAGACCGAGCCGACGGAGGTGGTCATACATGGCACGACGGCCGTGTGGGACGTCTCGCCGGCCGTCGGCGAACGCACCGCGCCGACCGCGCCGAGTGTGTCGGCCTTCTCCGCCGAAGGGAGCCGGTGATGAGAGCGGACAGGGAGCCGACGATGAGAGAAGCACAGAGCGCGGCGCGCGCCCCCGGGCTCCGGGTGGCCGACCCGGAGCCGGAACCGCCCGCGCCGGAACAGCTCCCGCCCGACCGCACCCAGGCCATCCTGGAGGCGGCCAAGCAGGTCGGTGCCATCCTCAAGCGGGCCGGACACAAGTTCGCGCTGGTCGGCAGCGTCGCCGTCTACGCCCACGGCGGAGGCGGCAGACTCCGGCACGACGCCGACTTCTGTGTGCTGCCCGAGGACGCCGAGGCGGTGGCGGGCTCCCTGCGCTCGGCCGGTCTCGCGGTGCGCGTCCCGCCGGAGGACTGGCTGCTGAAGACCTCCTGCTTCGGCCAGGACGTCGACATCATCTTCGAACTCGCCCACCGGCCGGTCACCGCGGACCTGCTGGCCCGCGCCCAGGAACTCTCGGTCGACTCCGTGCACATGCCGGTCCTGTCGGCGACCGACCTGCTGGTGAACCTGAACATGGCCTTCTCGGAGCACCACTGCGACTTCGGGGCCGTCCTTCCGGTGGCCCGCTCACTGCGCGAGAAGGTCGACTGGTCAGAGGTGCGGCGCCGGTGCGGCAACGAGCCGATGCCCGCGGCCTTCCTCTTCCTCCTGGAGCGGCTGAACGTCATCGACCCGCCCAAGGAGCGGTGATGAACCTCGAATACCGCGTGGCGCACGTCGCCGAGCACCTCGCCGCCGGGCCGTGCGGCGAGCTGGGGGTGCGGGCCGAGATCCGGGGCGAGACGGTCCTGCTGACCGGTACGGTCCCGTCCGCCGGCTGCCGCGAGGCCGTCCGCCGTGCCGTCCACGACGAACTGGCGGGCGTGCCGGTCCACTGCGACATCGTCGTCGCCGAGACCGCCCCGCCCGACCACCCGGAGGTGCTGGAATGACCCGGGTCGCGGCCGTCGGCGACATCCACATGGGCCCCGACAGCCAGGGCACCCTCCGCCCGGCCTTCGAGACCCTCCCGGCCTGCGCCGACATCCTCCTGCTCGCCGGTGACCTCACCCGGCACGGCACCCCCGAGGAGGCGCAGGTCGTCGCCCGGGAGATCAAGGACCTGGGCGTCCCGGTCGTCGCCGTCCTCGGCAACCACGACCACCACGACGACCGACCCGACGAGGTCACGGCCATCCTGCGGGACGCCGGAGCGCACGTCCTGGAGGGCGAGGCGACCGTCGTGAGCCACCGGGGCCTGCGGATCGGTGTGGCCGGCACCAAGGGGTTCGGCGGCGGGTTCGTCGGCCGGTGCGCCGGCGAGTTCGGCGAACCCGTGATGAAGGAGTTCGTACGGTACTCACGCCGCCGCGCCGACGGCCTGCGCGCCGCCCTCGAAGAGCTGCGCCGGCACGAATGCGACGCACGGATCGCCCTGACCCACTTCGCCCCCGTCCCGGACACCCTGGCCGGCGAACCCCCGGAGATCTACCCCTTCCTCGGCAGCTACCTCCTCGCCGAGGCCATCGACACCGAGGGCGCCGACCTGGCCGTCCACGGACACGCGCACGCCGGCACGGAACACGGCATGACCGGCGGGGGAGTCCGGGTGCGCAACGTCGCCCAGCCGGTCATCGGGCGTGCCTTCCACGTCTACTCGCTCGGCACGCTGTGACGCCGGGCCGGGTCGGCATCCGCGCTCTCGGCGCTCTCCGCGCTCTCGGCGTCGAACGCGAAGAGAACTCCGCCCGCGGCGACATCGGCCCGGCCCGGCCCGGCCCCTGAGGCGAGACCCGAGACCACCCGAGGCGTTCGCGCCTTCCGCCGATCGGGTGCCACAGCCCAGCCGCGCGAGTGTTCCGCGTCGGCCGGGTACTCGCCCCGCGCCTGACGGGCAAGGGATGGCGAGAGGCGAGGAGGGCGATCGGTGGGTTCCGAACACGGTGCGGCGGGGGAGCGGTTCGCGGACGCGGTGGACGCCCGGCTGCCCGTCCACGACGGAGCCGGCCGGCTGCTGCGCAAGGCGTTCCCCGACCACTGGTCGTTCTTCCTGGGCGAGATCGCCCTCTACAGCCTGATCGTCCTGGTGCTCACGGGCGTGTGGCTGACCTTCTTCTTCAAACCCGAGATGCGGGACGTCGTCTACCAGGGGTCGTACGTCCCCCTGCGCGGCCGGCCCATGTCCGGGGCCTTCGACTCCACCCTGAACATCAGCTTCGACGTCCGCGGCGGACTGCTGATGCGCCAGGCCCACCACTGGGCCGCACTGGTCTTCGTCGCCGCGATCGGCGCGCACCTGCTGCGGATCTTCTTCACCGGCGCCTTCCGCAGGCCCAGGGAGATGAACTGGGTCATCGGCGTCACGCTCTTCGCGCTCGCCCTGGCCGAGGGCTTCGCCGGCTACTCGCTCCCCGACGACCTCCTGTCCGGCACCGGACTGCGGATCGCCCAGGGCATCATGCTCTCCATCCCCGTGGTGGGGACGTACGCGGGCATGTTCGCGTTCGGCTCCGAGTTCCCCGGCCACGAGATCGTCCCCCGGCTGTACAGCCTGCACATCCTGCTACTGCCGGGCGCGCTGATCGCCCTGGTCACGGTCCACCTGATCCTGGTCTTCCACCTGAAGCACACGCAGTGGCGCGGACCGGGCCGCAAGAACACCAACGTGGTCGGAAAGCCGCTCTACCCGCAGTTCTCGGCCTCCTCCGTCGGCCTGTCCCTCACCGTCTTCGGACTGCTGGTGGCGCTCGCCGGGATCGCGCAGATCAACCCGGTGTGGGAGTACGGCCCCTACCGCCCCGACCAGGCGTCGACCGGTTCCCAGCCGGACTGGTACGTGGGCTTCCTGGAAGGCTCGCTGCGCCTCGTCCCGCCCTGGGAGACGAGCGTCGCCGGGCACACCCTGATGTGGAACGTCCTGCTGCCGGCCTTGGTCCTGCCCGCGCTGCTCTTCGCCGTCCTGTACGCCTACCCCTTCGCCGAGCAGCGGCTGACCGGGGAGGGCCGGCAGGAACAGCACTTCAGCGAGCGACCCCGGGAACGGCCCGTGCGGACCGGCCTCGGCGTGGCCGGCGTGACCTTCTACGGGGTGCTGGTGCTGGCCGGCGGCAACGACGTGGTGGCGCAGACCTTCCGGATCTCGGTGAACGCCCTGACCTGGATCCTGCGCATCGCCCTGGTCGTCGGCCCCGTCGCCGCGTTCTTCCTCACCCGCGCGCTGTGCCGGGCCCTGCTGCACGCGGAACAGGAGCGGCTGACCGAGGGCGAGGAGACCGGTGAGGTCCGGCAGACCATCGCCGGCGGCTACGAGAGCGACCACCGGCCGGTGACGTCGTTCCGGCCGGGCGCCCCACGCCGGTCGCTCAGCCCTGATCAGCCCCCCGGTTCACGTACTGGAACACCAGCCCGGCAACACCCCGAGCCAGAACACCGAAGCCGATGAGGAACAGCCACAGCCCGAACACCACCCCGGTCGCCGCGAGCGCGGACCCGAGCGCGGTGACGATCGGCCAGGGGCTGTGCGGCGGGAAGAACTCGACCGGCCCGGCCGAGTCCGCCACCTCCGCCTGCGTGCGGTCCTGCGGGCGCGGGCCGTGCCGCAGGTAGCTGACCGCGCAGAAGAACGACACCAGCGCGGCCATCGCGAACGCCACGGTCAGCGCCGCCGTCCCGGCCGGGTCGGCCCGCGACCACACCCCGTAGAGCGCGGCGGCGGCCCCGAAGAAGACGGCCACCCCGCCGAAGAGCAGTGCCTCGGCCTTCATCGCAGTCCCTTCTGCTCCGCCAGCCGCGTGATCTCCGGATGGTGCAGGTCGAACGCCGGGGACTCCGACCGCACCCGGGGCAGCGCCACGAAGTTGTGCCGCGGCGGCGGGCAGCTGGTCGCCCACTCCAGGGCGCGCCCGAACCCCCACGGGTCGTCCTCCTCGACCCGCCGTCCCCTGTGGGCCGTACGCCAGACGTTGTAGAGGAACGGCAGCGTCGAGACGCCCAGCAGGAACGCGCCCGCCGACGAGAGGGTGTTGAGGAGGGTGAACCCGTCCGCCGGCAGATAGTCGGCGTACCGGCGGGGCATGCCCTCGGCACCGAGCCAGTGCTGCACCAGGAACGTCAGCTGGAAACCGGGGAAGAGCAGCCAGAAGTGCACCTTGCCGAGGCGCTCGTCGAGCAACTTCCCGGTGAACTTGGGCCACCAGAAGTAGAACCCGGCGAACATCGCGAAGACCACCGTGCCGAAGAGCACGTAGTGCAGATGCGCCACGACGAAGTAGGAGTCGGTGACGTGGAAGTCGAGCGGGGGCGACGCGACGAGCACCCCGCTCAGCCCGCCGAGGAGGAATGTCACCAGGAACCCCGCCGACCACAGCATCGGTGTCTCGAACGAGAGCGAGCCCCCGCGCATCGTCCCGATCCACGCGAAGAACTTGATCCCGGTCGGGACGGCGATCAGGAACGACATGACGGAGAAGAACGGCAGCAGCACCGCCCCGGTCGCGAACATGTGATGCGCCCAGACGACCGCGGACAGCATGGTGATGGAGATCGTGGCCCCGATCATCGGCAGGTAGCCGAACAGCGGCTTGCGCGCGAACACCGGGATGATCTCCGAGATGATGCCGAAGAACGGCAGCGCCACGATGTACACCTCGGGATGCCCGAAGAACCAGAACAGGTGCTGCCACAGCAGCGCCCCGCCGTTGTGCGCGTCGAAGACGTGCGAGCCGAACTTCCGGTCGGATTCGAGGGCGAGCAGCGCGGCCGTCAGGACGGGGAACGCGGGCAGTACGAGGATCGACGTGAACAGCACGTTCCAGGTGAACATCGGCATCCGGAACATGGTCATGCCCGGGGCGCGCAGGCACAGGATGGTGGCGAGGAAGTTCACCGCGGTCAGCGTCGTCGACACGCCCGAGACCACCAGCCCCATCACCCACAGGTCACCGCCCGCGCCGGGGGAGAAGTAGGCGCTGTTCAGCGGCGCGTAGGCGAACCAGCCGAACGCCGCTGCCCCGCCGGGCACCAGGAACCCGGAGACCACGATCAGCCCGCCGAACAGGTACATCCAGTACGACAGCGCGTTGAGCCGCGGGAAGGCCAGGTCCGGAGCACCGATCTGGAGCGGCATGATCGCGTTCGAGAAACCGGCGAACATCGGGGTCGCGAACAGCAGCATCATGATCGTGCCGTGGATCGTGACGAACTGGTCGTAGGTCTGGTTGCTGAGGAACTGCAGCCCGGGACGGGCCAGTTCGGCCCGCATGCCCAGCGCCAGCAGCCCGGCGAACAGGAAGAAGCAGAACGCCGTCACCATGTACAGCCGGCCGATCACCTTGTGGTCGGTCGTGGACGCCCAGCCCAGCAGCCGACGGCCCAGTGGCGCCGGCGCCGCGGGGAGCGCGGGCGCTTCGCCGACGCGCTGCGGGAGTTCGCTCATGGTCCTCCTCGGCCGTTTCCGAGCGCGGAAAGCGCCTCGCGGGCGCCCTGCCCGCCGTACCCGGAAAGCGCCGGCTCGCGCGGGCACGGCTGCCGCTCGCGGTACGGAACCGGTAGAGCGGGCGAATGGGACGGGCCGGTTCCGGGGTGACGCTACCGGTGACCCGTCGAAGACCGGGTCCGCCACGCCTCGCTGCCGGGCATTCGATGCCGGCCGGCGGGTACCCGGCGCTGATGTACACAGCACTTGAGCAACTGGCCGCCGCCGGCTCGGCGGCAGGGGTGATCATCATCGTCGTCTGCGGCGTGCTCCTCACGGCCGCGCTGATGGGGGCCGTACGCCTCGGCATCGGGGTGCGGCGACGGGAGCCGGCGCCACCCCGGCGCTCGGAGCAGCCGAAGCTGCCCGACTCCGGACCCGTGCACGAGGAGCGCAGCATGCGCGAGCCGAACGAGGTGCCCCGGGCAGGGGACGACGGTGCGCGGCTCACCCCGCACCAGCTCGGCAACGCGCCCAGCAGGCCCAGCGCCGACCAGACCCGCCCGCGCTGGCAGCCCGGCTCCAGCGGGTCCTTCGGCAGCGGCGGCAGTGGTGGCAGCGGCGCCAAGTGAACCGATTCAGCGGGTGCGGCCGGCGGACGTGCCAGGGTCTCGTGCGGCAGCCGGCGCGGCCACGCGGTGTGAGGTGTCCGGTGGCGGGCACCCGGGCCGCGGCGGATCCGCATGCGGACCGCCGCGCCACGAGCGGAGGTGAAGGGCATGGGACATGGAGGAAACGTCATCGACGAGCTGATGACCGACCACCGGGAGGTGGAGGAGATCTTCGGCAAGATCGAGGCACTGCCGTCCGGTGACAAGAACCGCAAGATCCACGCCGACCAGGCCACGATGGAACTGGTGCGGCACTCGGTGGCCGAGGAGGCCTATCTCTACCCGGCGGTGCGCAAGCACGTCGCGGGCGGCGGCGCCCTGGCCGACAAGGAGCTCGAGGATCACGCCAAGGCCGAGCGGATCATGAAGGACCTGGAGAGCTGCGCAGCGGACGACGCCCGGTTCGACGCGCTCATGACCTCCCTGATGAGCGAGATCCGCATGCATGTGGAGGACGAGGAGCAGAACCTCTTCCCGAGGCTGCGCGCCGCGTGCCCGCCGGACGCCCTCGACGATCTGGGCGACAAGGTCCGCCAGGCGAAGAAGACGGCACCGACCCGCCCGCACCCCGCCGCCCCGGACAAGCCCCCGGCCAACAAGATGCTGGCGCCCGGCGCAGGCCTGGTCGACCGGCTCCGCGACGCGCTGACGGGGCGCGGCAAGCCCGGCTGACCCGCACCCCGCCGCGCCCGGCGTCGGGGGACACCCTTGCCCGGCCTCCTCGTGGAGACCGCCTGAGAAGCGGGCCTCAGGCCGACACGGGGCGGCCGGGCCGGTCCAGGCGGTGCAGCAGTTGCGCGCGGTGCAGTGCGGCCACGGGCGCGAGCAGGTCCGGATGCCGCAGCAGCGACGCCGCCCGCCGGTCGTCCTCGTCCGGGACGAGCAGCCGCCGGAAGTCGACCGGACCCGACGCCAGGTGTTCCCCCGCCGCGAGCGCGCCGACCGCGGCGCTCGCCAGCCCGGGGTCGCAGAGCAGCCCGGCCGCCCAGCTCGCCACCACCTCGTCCACCCAGGTGCGCCAGTCGCCGTCCGGGTCGGCGGCGGTGTCGCCGCCGGTCACCCAGTCCAGCCGCGCCGAACCTCCCGGACCCGTCATCGCGACCAGGCCCGCGTCCAGCGCCGTCGGATAGCGCAGCCAGGCCGCGACCGTCACGGCCTGCCGTACCTGCGCCTCGCACCGCGCGGCGGCGAAGGCGCCGCCGTGGGCGGGAAAGGCGCCCGCGAGCCAGCGAGCGGTCGCCGCGATGAGCGGCGAGAGATCTGCGAGCACTGCCCAACCGTCCGAAGAATCTGCCCGAAACCGGTCGGGGGAGCCGACCGGGAAACCGGCCTGCGAACCGAACCGGGAACCGGCAAAACGGTATCCCGAGGCGGGCTCGCGGAGATATGGCCCAGGGCGCCGGACGACGTGGTTCTGTGCACAGCGCGCCGGAGCGCCCGGGGCCCGGAGCGCACTGGAGAGCGCCGGAACACCCTGGGCACGGCGGAACCCCGGGCCCACCGCGCGGGCCCGGGGTTCCGGGGGGTACGACCGCTGCCGGTCGGCCGCTCTCAGTGGAGGCCGCCGGGATCACCGGGCCGGATCCGGCCACGCCAGGCGCCGCTCTCGGCGCCGCGCCGCTCGATGTAGTCCTTGAAGCGACGCAGGTCGCCCTTGACCCGGCGGTCGATCATGCCGAGCGCGTCCGCGCCCTTCTCGACCATCCCGGAGGGCTCCACGTCCATCGTGAGCTCCACCCTGGTGTGGGTGGGGTCCAGGGGTTCGAAGCGGACGGACCCGCGCTGCCGGGTGTCGCCCTCGATGGTCCGCCAGGTGATCCGGTCGTCCGGCAGCTGGTCGACGATCTCGGTGTCGAACTCGCGCCGCACCCCGCCGATGCTGGTGGTCCAGTGGTTGTGCCGGTCGTCGAGCTGCGTGACTTCGTCGACACCCTCCATGAAGTTCGGGAAGTCCGCGAACTGGGTCCATTGGTTGTAGGCCGTGTGGATCGGGACGCCGACGTCCACGGCTTCCTTGACCGTGCTCATCTGTTCCTCCTCGTCGCAGGCGGCTCAGTCCCGGGGCGCGGGAGTGCGCCCCCGGAGGGTCTTCTCGTTGGCCCCGGCGTTCGGGGTGACCGGGTCGCCGGACCCGGCCCGCTCCGGCGTGCCCCGGCCGGCAACCGCCCGGCCGGCACGCTTCTCGACCTGCTCCAGCAGCTCGTCCTCGGCGGTCCGGGGCCCTTCGTCCTTCGCGTGGTGTTCGGTTCGCTTTCGCACGGCGGCCGGGTACCCCACCCGGTGAGCGGGCAACATCCGCCCGCCGGGCGAAGGCGCGTCAGCCGGTGAGCAGCACGTTCCGGGCCGCGCCGACGCGCAGGCCCTCCAGCGTGATCGTCTGCCGGTGGGCCCGTTCGATCAGTTGGTCGAGTTCCTGCTCGTCGAGGCGGTCGTCCGCCTCGGCCAGCGACCGCAGGGTTCGCCAGCCGAGTTCCTTGCCCTTGACCCCCAGCCGGAGGAACTCGAGTTCGATCACCAGCGTCAGCGGCGAAGGGCGCAGGAGACGCCCGTTGCTCTTGAGGCGCCCGAGTCGCTCGGCCGTGCCCGCGGCGACCGTCTTGTACCGGCGCTCCGGCACGCCCAGGCGCCGCATGAGGCCGAGCAGGCTCGCGCGGTCCTCGGCGATCTCGTCAGCGAGCAGCCGCAGGGGGCCGGCCGCCGGGGTGCCGCGATGCGACCGGGCCATGAACCGGGCCCGGCCGGCCCCGGCCGTGGCCCCGGCCAGGTGGTCGTTGAGATAGATCCCGAGCAGGTCCGTCCGGAGTCCGCCCACTTCCGGGCGGGTTCGGTGGTGGGTCGATGTCGTCATCGCTCGTGTCCTCGTTTCCCGCCGTCGGCTCTGCGGCGGCGGCACCCGAGTACCCGGCGGAGAGCGCCGAACCCGGCCGCCGCGACACCCGGTGCACGCGCGGAGCGTCAAGGAGCTCCCGCGGGTGGGGAGGGCGCCGTGAACGCCGCCGTGAATGCCTTCGTGAACGCCGTCGCGGAGAACGTGTGGACACCCGCCACCGGTCACGGGCGACGGCACCCCCGGCCGTACGCGGGCCGGGGTGATCGTGTGGCCGCGCGGGGCACTGATCCCGCGCTCGGGGCGCAGGTCAGCCTGATTTCGAGCCGGCCGGGGAGGAGGAGGCCGCGGACGACGGTGTCCGCCCGGCCACGAGCATGACGAGCAGGGCGGCCAGCGTGAGCGCGGCACCGGTGTAGAGCGGTGCCGTGTAGCCGAGGCCCGCGGTGATGGCCAGGCCGCCGAGCCAGGCACCGAGGGCGTTGCCGACATTGGACGCGGACACGTTGGCACTCGCGGCCAGCGCGGCTCCCCGGGCGGCATCGGTCACCCGGGTGATCATGCCGGGTACGGTGGCGAACCCGGTCACCCCCATCAGGAACACCAGCACCGCCGACGCCAGGGCACTGCCGGCCAGCAGGCCGAACAGCGCCAGGGTGACGGTCAGTCCGAGCAGCGCGAGGATCAGGGCGCGGTCCCGGTCACGGTCCGCCGCCCGGCCGCCGATCAGGTTTCCCACGACCAGACCGACGCCGTACACCATCAGCAGCCAGGCGACATCCGCCGGGGAGAACCCGCTGACCTCGGTGAAGGTGTAGGCGATGTAGCTGAACGCCCCGAACATCCCGCCGTAGCCGAGCGCGGTGGCCGCCAGCGTGAGCCAGACCTGCGAGGACCGAAACGCGCGGAGCTGGTCCCTCAGACCACTGGGCGTGCCGCCGCCCGGCACCGTCCCCGCCCGGCCGCCGGGTACGAGGAGGACGATGGCGGCCAGCGCCAGCACGCCGATCGCGGTGACCGCCCAGAAGGCCGCCCGCCAGCCCCAGCGCTCGCCCACCAGCGCACCGAACGGCACACCGAGTACGTTCGCGAGCGTCAGCCCGGCGAACATCACCGCCACCGCGCGGGACTTCCGCGCCGGCTCGACCAGACCACGCGCGACCAGGGAGCCGATGCCGAAGAACGAGCCGTGGCACAGGGCGGCGACGATCCGCCCGAGCAGCATCACGGAGTAGGCCGGCGCGATCGCGGACAGCAGGTTGCCGACGACGAACAACGTCACCAGCCCCACCAGGACCTGCTTGCGGGGCAGCCGCGCCGTCGCCGCGGTGAGAGCGATCGCGCCGACGGCGACACTCAGCGCGTACCCGGAGATCAGCCGGCCCGCGGCCGCCTCGGACACCGCGAAATCCGACGCCACCTGGGGCAGCAGCCCGGCGATCAGGAACTCGGTGAGCCCGATCCCGAAACCGCCGAGGGCCAGCGCCACCAGCCCGCCCGGCGCCCGTCGCGGCCCGTCCGCGCCCCCGTCCACCGGCACCTGCCCGTCTCCGACCCCGAATCCGCCCATGAACCGACCCTCACCGCCGATGGCGGCCCCGTCCATGGACAAAGACCGACGAGGCTTGGACGAATCGACGGGGGACGCCGTCGCGTCCGCTTGCCCGCCTGTGCCCACTCCGGCCGCAAGCGGAGCCGGACGCGGCCGGCGGCCGACCCCAGGATCACCGCCGCGGTCCTCGGCCTGCACTGGCCCGACGCACTGGCCGCGACGGCACGGCGGATCACCGTCCCGGTCCAGTTCCATCTCCAGTGGGACGACGAACACATTCCGCGCGAGGCCGGTCTCGCGCTGTTCGACGCCTTCGTCTCCCAGGAGAAGACGCTGCACGCCAACGCGGGCAGGCAGCAGACCACAAGGAACACCCGAGGTTCGAGGCGGACAGCGCGGCCCGCTTCTTCGCCCGGCACCTCACCCGGTCCGTGCCGTCCCCGGCGCTGAACTGACGGCCCGCCGGCGTCCGGCAGCCTGTAGGGCTAACCCCACGGGGAGCCAACCGGTTTGCCGGATGGTGACCGCCGGGCCCGTCCACAAAGCTGAGCGGAGCCGCTGAACACGCGCACTCCGCGCGGCCCGCGCGGCCCCCGCAGTCAAGGAGGCCATGCCTTGCTCACCCGCCGCACCGCCCTGCTGTCGGCCGTCGCCGCCGCCACCCTGCCCGCCCTCTCCGCGCGCACCGCGTCGGCCGCACCGCGCACGGCGGGGCCGGTGCGGCTGACCCTGCCCGCGCCCAGCGGTCCGTGTGCGGTGGGGACGGTCTCCCTGCGCCTGGTCGACACCTCACGCGCCGATCCCTGGATCACCGCACAGCCGTACCGGGAGCTGATGATCAGCGTCCGCTATCCGGCGCGGGTCACCGGCGGCCACCCGAGGGCACCGCAGATGCTGCCCGGGGAGGCCGCCGGTTTCGCCGCCGTCAACAACCTCGCCGACGTGCCCGCCGACAAGGTCGACTGGGCGGCCACCCGCACCCACGCGCACCAGGGCGCCCCGGTCGACCGGGACCGCGGCCCGTGCCCGGTCGTCTGCTACTCACCCGGTACCGGCGACCCGCGTTCCCTCGGCACCACCCTCTGCGACGACCTCGCCTCCCGCGGCTACGTCGTGGTGATGCTCGACCACACCTACGACGCCACGGCCGTCCAGTTCCCCGGCGGCCGCGTCGAACGCACCGTGCTGCCCGCGGAGTACGACAAGGCCTACCCGGACAGGAAGCGCATCGCGGCCCTCCTGAAGAAGACGATCGACGTACGGGTGGCCGACACCCGCTTCCTGCTCGACGAGTTGCCCCGTGCGCTGCCCCGGGGACTGCGCGGCACGCCGGACCTGGACCGCATCGGCATGTTCGGTCACTCGGCGGGCGGTTTCACCGCCCTCCAGACGATGCACGACGACCGGCGCATCGCGGCCGCAGCCAACCTGGACGGCGTGGTCGCCTACGTCCAGGAGGACGGCGACCCGGGCCACCTCTCCACCGTCGCCGCCGACGGCCTCGACCGTCCCTTCCTGCTGATCGGCAAGGACGGCAACGACCTGAGCACGGTCCCGTCCTGGAACTCGCTGTGGCGTCACAGCCGCGGCCCGCGCGAGGGTCTGTCCCTGCGCGGCGCCGAACACGCCACGTTCACCGACGAGGAGGCGATGATCCCGCAACTCGCCCGCAGGCTCGGCCTGCCCCGCACGACGGTCGTGGAGAACATCGGCACCATCGCCCCGGCCCGCGCGATCCCCGCCGAACGGGCCTGCCTCGCCCCCTTCTTCGACCGTCGGCTGCGCGGCCGGAGGGCGGCGGGCCCGTCGGGCCAGGCCCCGCAGGTGCGTCCCTTCGCCCGGTGAACGCCCGGCGGCCGGCGGCCGTCCGTCCGCCGCAAGGGGCCGGGCCACGGCATGGGCGATCGCCCGGCCCGCGCAGCAGCCGGCCAGGACCGGCGCCGCCTCGGCGGGCAGCGAGCACGCACCGCGCTCCCGCCGGGCCGGGCGTCGAGGCGCGGCCTGGGTTGCAGCGCCTGCGCGAGAGGCGTTTTCTGGAAGTATCCGATGGTGAAACAAGAGCGCCCAGGGTTACGGCATGGACGAGGGGCCCTGCCTCGACGTGTTTCTCCTGGCCAAAGCCTCGGTCGGCACGGTCCGTCAGCCGCCCGGCGTTCGACGCGGAGGTGAGCCTGGTGAAAGCCGTTGTCTACGAGAAGCCGTTCAGCGTCACGGTCAGGGAAGTCGAGGATCCACGGATCCAGCACCCGAACGACGTGCTGGTACGGGTCACATCAACCGCCATCTGCGGGTCCGACCTGCACATGTACGAGGGGCGCACGGCCGCCGAGTCGGGCATCGTCTTCGGGCACGAGAACCTCGGCATCGTCGAGGAGATCGGCTCCGGCGTGACCTCGCTGTCCGAGGGCGACAGGGTCGTCATGCCGTTCAACGTCGCCTGCGGCTTCTGCAAGAACTGCCTGGCCGGCAAGACCGGTTTCTGCCTCACGGTGAATCCGGGCTTCGCCGGCGGAGCCTACGGCTATGTGGCCATGGGCCCCTACAAGGGCGGCCAGGCAGAGCTGCTGCGGGTGCCGTTCGCCGACTTCAACTGCCTGAAGCTGCCGCCGGGCAACGAGTTCGAGACCGACTTCGTGCTGCTCGCCGACATCTTCCCGACCGGCTATCACGGCTGCGAGCTCGCCCAGGTCATACCTGGTGAGAGCGTCGCCGTCTTCGGAGCCGGACCGGTCGGGCTGATGGCCGCGTACTCCGCGCTGCTGCGCGGCGCGTCCAAGGTGTTCTCGGTCGACCGCGTGCCCGAGCGGCTCGCCAAGGCCGAGCAGATCGGCGCGATTCCGATCGACTTCACCAAGGGCGACCCGGCCGAACAGATCAAGGAGCAGACCGGAGGCGAGGGAACGGACAAGGGCGTCGACGCCGTCGGCTACCAGGCCCAGGCGCACGACGCGAGCCACGAGGAACCCGCCGTCGTCCTGAACAGCCTCGTCGAGACGGTACGGCCGACCGGCATGCTCGGCGTACCGGGCCTGTACGTCCCGTCCGACCCGGGCGGACCCGACGAGCACGCCAAGCACGGCCAGCTGCTCGTGTCCATCGGCAGGATGTTCGAGAAGGGGCAGCGGATGGGCACCGGTCAGTGCAACGTCAAGCAGTACAACCGCCAGTTGCGTGACCTGATCATCGCGGGGCGGGCCAAGCCCAGCTTCGTGGTCTCCCACGAACTGCCGCTGGAGGAGGCGCCGGGCGCCTACGAGAAGTTCGACCAGCGGATCGAGGGCTACACCAAGGTCGTCCTGCACCCCGGGCACGCTCTCGCGGCGTAACACCGGCGACGACACGACACCGCTCGACACACGACACGACACGGCGCGGCGGGTCGGCGCGCACCGCCAGGTGAAGACGCTGAGCCACTCGGCGGGCCAGGGGGCACTCGCCCGGTCCGCCCGCTGCGGCACATGCACGACCGTACAGCGGCCGGACGCGGCGAGCTGCCGTGGACGGCCGTCGGTCTTCTCGCCCCACTCCTCGAACCCGAAGGCCGTCAAGGAGGTGCCGACGCGCTCGACGGTCAGGACGGTCGTCACCTCCTCGACGGCATCCCCGCAGGCCCGGTACCGCGTACGGGAGATCGCGAAGAACGCCCTGCGTCGCCTCGTCAGGGGACGGGTCCGGGGGCAGCTCTGCGGATTCCCCCGGACCCGGCCCGTACCTGACCGGAAGCGCGCCGCTAGCCGCGACGCCCGGCGGGAGTGTTCCGGTCCTCCCCGGTAACCGGCGTGCCGCCCCCGTGCTCCGTGCCCGCCGCCGGGTCCGCCCGGTCGGCGTGGCCCGGCCACCAGGCCGCGTGGCCGATGAGCGCGGTGAGGCTCGGGGTGAAGAACATCGCCATGACGAAGGCGGCCACCGCGATGCCGAAGGAGACCGCGAAACCCATCTCCGTGAGCAGCGAGTTGCCCGCCAGCATCATCGTGGCGAAGGTCGCCGCGAGGATGAAGCCGGCCGCGGCCACCGTGGGGCCCGCGTGCCGCAGCGCCATGCCGGCCGCCTCGCGCGGCTCCCGGCCCTCGCGGGCCTCCTCACGGAGCCGGGCGATCATGAGGATGTTGTAGTCCGTGCCGATGGCGACCACGAAGAGATACATGATCACCGGCAGCATGAACATCAGACCGGGCTTGTTCTGCGCCTCCTGGAAGATCCAGACCGTGGCGCCCAGGGTGGCACCGAAGCCGAGGCCCACCGAGGCGATCAGGTACCAGGGAGCGACCACGCTGCGCAGCAGCAGCCCCAGGATCACCATGATCAGCAGGGCGGCGACGGGGAACACCGTCCGGTAGTCGTGGTTGACCGCGGAGTCGATGTCCTTGTAGATCGAGGACATCCCGCCGACGAGCGCCTCGGTCCCCCGGGGAGCGTCGGCGTGCGCGACGTCCCGTACCCGGCCCACCGTGGCTATCGCCCGGTCGGTGGACGCCTCGTACTTGAGGGTGACGGTGAAGTCCGCCGTGGTGCCGGCCTTGTTCACCTGGGCCATCCGGGCGCTCGCGACCCCGTCCACGGCCCCGAGCTTCGACGCGTACGCGTCGAAGGAGGACGTGTCCAGCGGCTTTCCGTCGGTGCTGGAGAGGTAGACGTCGGTGGGCGCGGCGGCACCGGCCGAGTACGCCTTCTGCATCCGGTCCTGGACGACCATGGACTCCTTGGTCTTGGGCATCGAGCCCGAGGCCAGGTCGAACGTGGCGTGGTAGCCCAGCGTGCCCAGCGACAGCACGACCAGGACCAGGCCGGAGACCGCCGCGGTCAGCCCGGGGCGGCGCCGCACGGCACGGCCCAGGGCCGCGAAACGGGCGTTCGCCGGCTCCTGCTGCCAGGACTTGGACGGCCAGAACACCTTCGGGCCGATGAGCGAGACGACGGCCGGGATCAGCGTCAGTCCCGCGATCAGGGTGACCGAGACCGCGATGGCCAGCGCCGGGCCCATCTGCTTCAGGAAGCCCAGGGTGGACAGCACCAGCGCGAGGAAGGCGATGATGACCGCGCCGGCCGCCGACGCGATGGCCTCACCGACCCGGCCGACCGCGTTGACCATGGCCGCCTTGGGTTCGTCACCCGCGCGCAGGCGTTCGCGGTACCGGAACATCAGGAACAGGAAGTAGTCCGTGCCCACGCCGAACAGCACGACGATCAGGATCGACGACACGGAACTGTTGGCCTGAAGGCCGAACAGCTTGGTGGCGTACGCGATCAGGCCGTTGGCGATGGCGGACACCACGCCGATCACCACCAGGGGCAGGAAGGCCAGGATCGGCGCCCGGAAGATGATCAGCAGGGTGACCAGGATGATCACGAACGTGCCGATGCCGATCAGCGCCTGACCGCGCTTGGACGAGTCCTGCTGGTCGAGGGCCTGGGCGGCCGAACCGCCCAGCTTGACCTCCAGGTTCGTGCCCTTGGCCAGTTGCTTGACGTCGTCGCGCAACACCTTGGCCGCGTCCGCCTGCACGGGCTGGCCGGCTTTCTTGCTGTCCATCTGCACCAGCGTCAGGTCGTACCTGCCGTCCTTCGACGGCTGGCCGGGGACGACCTTCTGGACCTGGTCGATGTGCCTGGCGCCCAGTTCGGTGGTGATCCGGGCGACGTCCTTCTTGTCCTCGGCGGTGAGCGTGCCGCCGTCGGTGCGCTGGTACAGCGCGATCGCGGACGGGGTGAAGGCGCTGGGGAACGCCTTCGCCTGGAGGCCCGCCGCTTTGATGGACTCGTAACTCTTGGGCAGGAAGCTGCTCTCGTCGCTGTTCGAGGGCAGGCTCGGGGCGGTGGCGACGATCGCCACCGCCGCGATCAGCCATGCCACGATCGTCCAGACGGGATGTCGGACGACGGCACTGCCAATTCGTCGGAACATGCGGAAGGTCCTCCTGGGTAGGAAGATCACCGCAGCCCGGGGAGCGGTCCCTGGCATCGGCGACCTCGACCGGCACGCATCCAACGAGCCGGTCGCATGGTTGTCTTGACGTCATATGTTAGGGATCGGCTGTGAAGATCGGTCCAGTGGGTTTTCCGCAACCCGCCCATCTGCGCTTTTCCCGGTGCCCGCGGGCGGCCCTGTCATCTGTACGACGGCCGCCCGGTCGGCGACCATCGAAGGCGTGATCGCCGCACCGTCGCCGACCGAAGGGCCGCATCATGTCAACGATCGGTCAGTGGCAACTGCGGGCCGCGTTCGCGGTGCGGCTGTCGGAGATGTACGGGCGTGAGGTTCCCGCCTACACGACGCTGGTTGACGTCTCCCGTGCGGTCAACGAGGACGTCCTGCGGGCCCGCGGAGCCGACGCCGAGCGCCTCGGCTCGATCGGCAGGGTCACCGCCGAGCGGCACGGCGCCATCCGCGTCGGCACACCGCGCGAACTGCGGGAGGCGGCCCGCGTCTTCGGCGCCCTCGGCATGCACCCGGTCGGCTTCTACGACCTGCGGGAGGCCGCGGCCAGCGCCGTCCCCGTCGTCTCCACCGCCTTCCGGCCGGTCGACGGCGAGGAACTCGCCCGCAACCCGTTCCGGGTGTTCACGTCCCTGCTCACCCCGGCCGACCCCCGCTTCTTCGACGCGGACCTGCGCGCCCGCCTGGAGACCTTCCTCGCCGCCCGCGAGCTCTTTCCCCCGGAGCTGCTCGCGCTGGCCGACCGCGCCGCGGCCGACCGCGAACTGCCGGCCGAGGCTGCCGAGCGGTTTCTCCAACTCGCCGTCGAGGCCTTCGAGCTGTCGGACGAACCGGTGGACCGGGCCTGGTACCGGACCCTGGAGAAGGTCTCCGCCGTCGCCGCCGACATCGGCGGCGTCCGCAGCACACACGTCAACCACCTCACCCCGCGCGTCCTGGACATCGACGAGCTGTACCGTCGCATGACCGATCGCGGCATCGAGATGATCGACACCATCCAGGGCCCGCCGGCCTGGAAGGGCCCTGACGTCCTGCTGCGCCAGACCTCCTTCCGCGCCCTGGCCGAACCCCGCGCGATGCGCACCGAGGACGGCACCGTCGTCCGCGGCGCCCTGCGGGTGCGCTTCGGCGAGGTCGAGGCCCGCGGCATCGCCCTCACCCGGGCGGGGCGGGCGCTGTACGACGAACTCCTCGGCCGCGTCGACGAGCAGGCGGCCCGGCAGCCCGGGGCGGCGCGCGGCGACATCGCGCGTGCCCTCTGGGAGAGGCACATGCCCGGCAGCGAGGAGGAACTGGCGGCCCGAGAACTGGCGTACTTCACCTACCGGGTCGCCGGCGACCGGCCGCGCGACGGCCGTACCCCGCCCACCGGTGTCGCCGAACTGGTGCGGCGGGGCTGGGTGCGCGCCGAACCGGTCGTCTACGAGGACTTCCTGCCCCGCTCCGCCGCCGGCATCTTCCAGTCCAACCTCAGCGGCGAGGGCACCCGCGACAACGGCCGGCACGGCACCGCCTACGACGCCGACTGGCTCTCCGGCGCCATCGGCCGCGAGGTCCTCGACCCCTTCGCCCTCTACGAGCGGCAGCAGAACCGCTCCCTCGCCCGGGCCGCCCGGGCCCTCGGCCTCGCCGACCCCGTCCGCTGACCCCTCACCTTCCCGGAGGACCAGCATGACCAGCACCGCGCTGCCCACCACGGACGAACTGCGCGCCCGCGCCCGGACCTGCCTGCGCACCATCGGTGCACAGGTCGCCGAGGGCGACGACTTCCCGGCCCGCACCCCCATCACCGGCGAGCACCTCTTCGGGCTGCCGGCAGCCACCGCCACCGATGTCGAGGAGGCCCTCACGGCCGCCCGGACCGCCTTCCTCACCTGGCGCACCACCCCCGCCCCGCGCCGCGGTGACCTGGTGCGCCGCCTCGGCGAGTTGCTGCGGGAGCACAAGAGCGACCTGGCCGACCTGGTCACCGTCGAGGCGGGCAAGATCCGCTCCGAGGCGCTCGGCGAGGTCCAGGAGATGATCGACATCTGTGACTTCGCGGTCGGCCTGTCCCGTCAGCTCTACGGCCGCACGATCGCATCCGAACGTCCCGGCCACCGCCTGGCCGAGACCTGGCACCCGCTCGGCGTGGTCGGGGTCGTCTCCGCCTTCAACTTCCCCGCCGCCGTCTGGTCCTGGAACACCGCGGTAGCCCTGGTCTGCGGCGACACCGTGGTCTGGAAACCCTCGG
The DNA here is from genome assembly GCF_040686075.1 of Streptomyces sp. NPDC086519. NCBI lineage: Bacteria > Bacillati > Actinomycetota > Actinomycetes > Kitasatosporales > Streptomycetaceae > Streptomyces > Streptomyces sp. NPDC086519. The sequence continues at coordinate 65,683 of NZ_JBFBJL010000011.1, read as the reverse complement.
AACTCACCCCGCTGACCTCCCTGGCCTGCCACCACCTGCTCGTCCGGGCCGCCGCGGAGAGCGGCGCCCCGCACGACGTACACCGCCTGCTGCTCGGTGACCGCGCGGTCGGGGAACGGCTCGTGGACGACCCCCGGGTGGCCCTCGTCAGCGCCACGGGCTCCACCCGGATGGGCCGCGAGATCGGCCCGCGCGTCGCCGCCCGCTTCGGCCGCAGCCTGCTGGAGCTCGGCGGCAACAACGCCGCGATCGTCGCCCCCTCCGCCGACCTCGACCTCGCGGTCCAGAGCATCGTCTTCGCCGCGGCCGGCACGGCCGGCCAGCGCTGCACCACACTGCGCCGGCTCATCGTCCACCGCGACATCGCCGACACCCTGACCGAGCGCCTGACCACCGTCTACGGCAGGCTGCCCGTCGGCGATCCGTTCGACGACACGACCCTGGTCGGCCCGCTCATCACCACCGCCGCACTCGACCGCATGCACCAGGCCCTCACCCGCGTCCAGGCCGAGGGCGGCAAGCTGCTGGCCGGCGGGAACCGGCGCCTGGCCGGGGCGGCACCCGCGGCCGCCTACACCGAACCCGTCCTGGTCCGCGTCGACGCCCAGAGCGACGTCGTGCGGGAGGAGACCTTCGCACCGATCCTGTACGTCCTCCGCTACGACACCCTCGACGAGGCGATCGCGCTGCACAACGACGTCCCGCAGGGGCTGTCGTCCAGCATCTTCACCCGCGACCAGCGGGAGGCCGAGGTCTTCCTGTCCGCCGCCGGCTCCGACTGCGGCATCGCCAACGTGAACATCGGCACCTCCGGAGCCGAGATCGGCGGCGCCTTCGGCGGTGAGAAGGACACCGGCGGCGGCCGCGAGTCCGGCTCCGACGCCTGGAAGTCGTACATGCGCTCCGCCACCAACACGATCAACTACTCCGGCGAACTCACCCTGGCCCAGGGCGTCAGCTTCCTCTGACCGGCCCCGCGAACCGGGCTCACGACGAGCGGGAGTCCTGGCCGCCGCCCGCCGCCTCGGCCGCCCCCTCGGGCAGCAGGAAGGCGGTGAGGGCGGCCGTGTCGTCCTGGAGCTGGTCGTGGCTGTAGTCCAGCAGGTCCTGGTGGAGCCGTTCCAGCAGCTCCGGGGGCGGCATGGGCCCCCAGGACCGCAGCCGCTGGAGCAGCGGGTAGAAGGAGCCGGCCGGGTCCCGGGTCTCCGTGACCCCGTCCGTGTACAGCAGCAGCTGGTCGCCGGGGCCGAACGGGTAGGTGTCGACGCGATAGGGATCCCCGACGAGCATGCCGAGGTTCAGCGGCGGTCCCGGCTGTCCCTCGTCCAGCTCGTGCACCTGGCCGGGGCGGATGAGCAGCGGCGGCGGATGGCCGCAGTTGAGGACGCGGACGATCCTCTCGTCCTCGGGGATCTCGGCGAAGACGGCCGTGACGAACCGCTCGCCGAGTTCGGTCCCGCCCAGCCGGTCGGCGCGGCGGGCCATGCTGATGTCCACCCGCTCGACCAGGGTACGCAGGTCGGGTTCGTCGTGCGCCGCCTCGCGGAACGCGCCCAGCATCGCCGCCGCGGTCTCCACCGCGAGCAGCCCCTTGCCGCGCACGTCCCCGATGAGCAGCCGTACCCCGTACGGGGTGGGAACGGCCTCGAAGAGGTCGCCGCCGATCCGTGCCTCCGCGGCGGCGGACAGGTAGAAGCTCTCCAGCAGCAGGTTCCCGATCCGGTGCGGAACCGGCCTGAGCAGGACGCGCTGCGCGATCTCGGCCACGAACCGGACATCGGCCAGGGTGCGTTCCCGGCGGATCCGGTGCGCCGCCAGGATCGCGCCCAGGGCGCCCACGAGGGCCGTACACACGTAGGCGGCCACGTAGTGCCGCTCCCAGATGTAGCCGACGGAGCGCCCCGCACAGCAGGGAGTTCCGGCCAGGAGAAGTTCGAGGCCGATGGCGAGGGCGGTGGCGACGGCGACGGCGACGGGCGGGTGCGCGAAGGCGGTCACCAGGGGCAGGGCGATCAGGACGAAACTGACCGGCCACTGCACCGGGGTGACCGGTTCGATCAGCAGCACGCCGGCGACGTACAGGACCGGCAGCCAGCGCATCCATGCGGGGGGCGCGGGCAGTGAAGGGTCGCCACTGGCGTGTCTCACCCGGGACTCCTGGCCTACGAATCTCGACAAGACAGCCAAGCCTTCCGGGCCACCGCCCGGCACGCCGGGGATTGCTCCACTCAGCGGCATGTTCCCGGCGTCGGCAGCAGCATTCGCGCCAACCGTCGAAACATTCGGGATTTGCTGACTGCGCCAGTTGATCTCGTCGCGGCTCACCCGTCACTGTGCCGATCCATGAATCTCTCGATGTGCGTCTGAGCTGGGAAGGTGATCGACGATCCGAACCGAAGGTTTCGAAATAATTACCGAAACTGTTGACAGGTGTCAGGGGCAGACCAACACTCCCCAGCAAGCCACACCCGCACAGGCCACACGAGGAGGCATCCCATGAACCCGCTCGACCACGCCCTGAGCCGCAGGAGTGCCGGCGCCCTGCTGCTGGGCGCAGCCGCCGGGCTGGCCCTGCCCGGCACCGCCCGGGCCGCCACGGTCGTCACCACGAACCAGACCGGCACCAACAACGGCTACTACTACTCGTTCTGGACCGACGCACAGGGCACGGTCTCCATGACCCTGGGCTCCGGCGGCAACTACGGCACCAGCTGGAGCAACACCGGCAACTTCGTCTGCGGCAAGGGCTGGAGCACCGGCGCCCGCCGGAACGTGACCTACTCCGGAAGCTTCAACCCCTCCGGCAACGGCTACCTGTCCCTCTACGGCTGGACCTCGAACCCCCTCGTCGAGTACTACATCGTCGACAACTGGGGCAACTACCGGCCCACCGGAACCTACAAGGGCAGCGTCACCAGCGACGGCGGGACCTACGACATCTACCTGACGACGCGGTACAACGCCCCGTCCGTCGAGGGCACCAAGACCTTCAACCAGTACTGGAGCGTCCGCCAGGCCAAGCGGACCGGCGGCACCATCACCACCGGCAACCACTTCGACGCCTGGGCCAGGGCCGGCATGTCCCTCGGCAGCTTCAGCTACTACCAGATCCTCGCGACCGAGGGCTACCAGAGCAGCGGCAACGCGAACATCACGGTGGCGTGATGGGTGCCGTAGCGGAACGCTCGTTACGCCCCCTGGCGGCGACCGCCGCCGCCGTCGCCCTGGCCGCCGCGGGCACCCTCGCCGCCGGCGCCGCCCCGGCCCAGTCCGCCACCTGCGCCGGCTACGTCGGCCTCACCTTCGACGACGGGCCGTCCAACGCCCACACCCCGGGCCTGCTCAGCGCCCTCAACACCAACGGGCTGCGGGCCACCATGTTCAACGAGGGCCAGTACGCGGCGGCCTATCCGGCGCAGGTCAAGGCCGAGGTCAGCGCGGGCATGTGGGTCGGCGACCACAGCTACACCCACCCGCACCTGACCCAGGAGACCCAGGCCCAGATCGACTCGGAGATCTCCCGCACCCAGTCGGCCATCGCCGCCGCCGGCGGCGGGACACCGGTCCTGTTCCGGCCGCCGTACGGCGAGACCAACGCGACCGTGCGCACGGTCGAGGCCAAGTACGGGCTCACCGAGATCATCTGGGACGTCGACTCGCAGGACTGGAACGGCGCGAGCACCGACGCCATCGTCCAGGCCGTCTCCAGGCTCACCAGCGGCCAGATCATCCTCATGCACGAGTGGCCGGCCAACACCCTGGCCGCCGTCCCGCGCATCGCACAGACCCTTGCGGCCAAGGGGCTGTGCTCCGGGCGGATCTCCCCGCAGACCGGACGCGCGGTCGCGCCCTGAGAAAGCGGCGGCACGAGCGGCGCGGCGGACCGTCAACCGCCGCGCCGCTCTCATGACTTCGGATGAACAGGGATCAACCGCCCGCCTCGCGTCGATAGGTTCGCCACCGTGGACTACTACGACCTGGGCAGTCACAGCCGGCGCGTGACGACGTCGTCCTCCGAGGCACAGACCTGGTTCGACCGCGGGCTGAACTGGACCTACGCCTTCAACCACGAGGAGGCCGTGCGCTGTTTCGAGGCGGCCGGCGCGGCGGACCCGGACTGCGCCATGGCCGACTGGGGCGTCGCCCACGCCCTCGGCCCCAACTACAACAAACCCTGGGAGTTCTTCGACAGCGAGGACCTGACGCGCACCGTGACGCGGACGCACGCCGCCGTGGAACGCGCCCACGCCAAGGCCGCGCACGCGACTCCCGTCGAACGCGCCCTGATCGAGGCGCTGCGCGCCCGCTACCCGCAGGCCGCGGCCCCGGACCCGGCGGCCTGCTCGGCCTGGAACACCGCCTACGCCGACAGCCTGCGCACCGCGTACGGACTGGCGCCCGACGACCTCGACGTCGCGGCCCTCTACGCGGACGCCCTGATGAACCTCACCCCCTGGCGGCTCTGGGACATCCGCAGGGGCCGGCCGGCCGACGGGGCCCGCACCGAGGAGGTGAAGGCCGTCCTGGAGCGGGGTCTTGGGGCGGAGGCCGGCACCAGGCACCCCGGGCTGCTGCACCTCTACATCCACCTGATGGAGATGTCGCCCACGCCCGAGACCGCCCTGCCGGCCGCCGACCGGCTGCGCGACCTCGTACCCGACGCCGGGCACCTCCGGCACATGCCCTCGCACCTGGAGGTCCTGTGCGGCGACTACCGGCGCGTCGTCTCCGACAACGCCGCGGCCGTCGCCGCCGACGAGAAATACCACGCCCGCGCCGGCGCGATGAACTTCTACACCCTCTACCGCTGCCACAACCTGCACTTCGGGATCTACGGCGCGATGTTCCTCGGCCGCCTCCACGACGCCCTCGCCACCGCCGAACGGCTCGAAGCCGCCGTACCGGAGGAACTGCTGCGGGTGCAGAGCCCGCCGATGGCCGACTGGCTGGAAGGCTTCCTGGCGATGCGGGTGCACGTGCTGGTCCGCTTCGGCCGCTGGGACGACATCCTGCGCCTGCCGCTGCCCGCCGACCCCCGGCTGTACTGCGTGACCACCGCGATGCTGCACTACGCGCGCGGTGTCGCACACGCGGCCACGGGCCGGATCCCCGAAGCCGAGACCGACCGGGCCCGCTTCCGGGACGCGGCCGCCGCGGTCCCGGCCACCCGCATGCTCTTCAACAACACCTGCGCCGACATCCTGGCCATCGCCTCCGCCATGCTCGACGGCGAACTCGCCTACCGCAAAGGCGACTTCGACACCGCCTTCACCGAACTGCGCCGCTCGGTCGACCTGGACGACAACCTCCCGTACGACGAACCCTGGGGCTGGATGCAGCCCACCCGGCACGCCTACGGCGCCCTGCTCCTCGAACGCGGCCGGATCGCCGAGGCCGAGGCGGTCTACCGCGCCGACCTCGGCCTCGACGACACCCTGCCCCGGGCGTTGCAGCACCCGGGCAACGTCTGGGCCCTGCACGGCTTCCACGAATGCCTCCGGCGGCTCGGCAGGGACGGTGAGGCACGGATCGTGGCCCAGCAGCTGAAGCTCGCGGTCGCTGTGGCGGACGTGCCGATCAGTGCGTCGTGCTTGTGTCGGACGGAGTGCTGCGGGGCGTAGCGGGCGCCGTGCGCGAGGGGCCGTCGTGTGTCTGCGGCGCCGTTTTGGCCGGTCGCGCCCACGCGGCGGTAGCCGCATGTCGAATTCCGCCCCGCGCCCCTGCGGGGCGCTGTCCTCGGGGCGCTGCCCAGGCGCCGATGGCATCAGATCGCCCGCGCCACCAACAAGGCCACGTCGTCGTGGTCGTCCGGGTGGCGCAGGCCGTGCAGGAGCAGGTCGCAGGTCTCCTCCAGCGGCCGGTCGGGCTCGTCGAGGAAGCCGAGGAGGACGCCGAGGCGGTCGTCGATGGGGTGGCGGCGGGTCTCGACCAGGCCGTCGGTGTACAGCACCAGGAGGTCACCGGCGTCCAGGGCGACCGTCGTGGTCTCGAAGGGGATGCCGCCGACGCCGAGGGGCGCGGCCGTCGGCAGCTCCAGCAGGGCCGGCGGCCGGCCGGAGTGCACCAGCGCGGGCGGCATGTGGCCCGCGTTGGAGATCTCGCAGCGTCTGGTGCGCGGGTCGTACACCGCGTACAGGCAGGTCACGATGTAGTGCTCCAGTTCGCAGGTGATCCGGTCCAGGTGCCGCAGCACCGCGGCCGGGGGCAGCTCCAGGTCCGCGTAGGCACAGGTGGCCGTGCGCAGCCGGCCCATGGTGGCGGCCGCGTCGATGCCGTTGCCCATCACGTCGCCGACGACCAGCGCGGTCCGGTCCTGGGACAGCGGGATCACGTCGTACCAGTCGCCGCCCACCTCGCTCGTCGCCTGGGCCGGTTCGTAGCGGGAGGCCAGTTCGAGGCCGGTGTGCTGGGGCGGGTGGTCGGGCAGGAGGCTGCGCTGGAGGGTGAGCGCGGTGTTGCGGACGCTCTGGAACCAGCGGGCGTTGTCGATGGCCACGGCCGCCCGGGAGGCCAGCTCGGTGGCGAGGACGACGTCGTCCTCGTCGAAGGGGAGCGGATTGCGGGTCCGCTTGAGGTCGAAGGCGCCGAGCACCTCACCGTGCGCGATCAGCGGCACCACGAGATACGAGTGCACGCCCGCCTCCGCCAGCAGGGCACCGGCCTCCGGGCTGCGGGCGATGCGCGGCAGATCGTGCTTGCCGACCCGCGGGACCAGCACCGGGCGTCCGGTGTGCACGCACAGCGTGACCAGCCGGTCGCCGTCATAGGCGGCGAGGTCGCCGGGCGGGTCGGCGGCCCGCAGCGCGACGGTGGGCTGGGCCGCCTTGAGAGCCAGGGCGCGGAACAGCTCCGGCCCGTTGTCCGGACGGCGTGCGCGGCGCAGGGCGAGCGCCGAGTCCAGCACATCCACCGCGACCACGTCGGCGAGCACCGGGGTGGCGATCTCGGCCAGCTCGCGCGCCGTGCGCTCCACCTCCAGCGAGGTGCCCACCCGGGCCGAGGCGTCGGCGATCAGGGCGAGGCGGCGTCTGGCCCGGTCGGCCTCGGCGGCCGCGCGGTGCCGTTCCGTCACGTCGACGACCGAGATCGCGGCACCCAGGACCCGGCCGCCGGGATCCTCCAGGCGGTAGAACGACAGCGACCAGGCGTGCTCGCGCTCCGGATCGGCCGGCGGACGGCCGACGTGGTACTGGTCGAGCAGCGGGGTGCCCGTGGTGAGCACCTGGCGCAGTGCCGACTCCACGGTGTCGATGTCGGGCAGCGGCAGCGTCTCGCGCAGGTGGCGGCCGATGTGCTCCTCGGCGGGGACGCCGTCGATCCGCTCCAGAGCCGGGTTCACCAGGAGATAGCGCAGATCGGGGTCGAGCAGGGCCAGCCCGATCGGGGACTGGCTGATCAGCCGCTCGCACAGCGCCAGGTCGGTCTCCAGCCGCTGGAGGAGGGCGTGGTCGGCGACGATCCCCAGGGCGTAGGTGTCGCCGAGGTCGTCCAGCAGCCGCATGGTGCGGAACTCCATCAGGCGGCTGCCGCCGTCCTTGTGCCGGACCGGGAAGGTGCCCGCCCAGCTGTGCCCCGTCTCCAGCACCTCCATGAAGACGTTCACCGCGGCCTTGAGGTGCTCCGGCTGAACGAGCAGCCGCGCCGCGTTCTTGCAGAGGGCCTCCTCGGACGTGTAGCCGAACAATTCCTCGGCCTGCGGGGTCCAGAACACGATCCGGCCCTGCGTGTCCAGCGCTATCGCGGCCACGCTCAGCACGTCCAGCAGACCGGTCGGGCGCGGACCGCCGGAGCCGTACTCCTCACCGCCGGAGCCGGCGGCGTCACCGGACCGCAGGGAACCTGAACCCATCCCACCACCACCTCCACCGGCCGCCGGACCGATGCCGATGCCGCTGCCGCAGCCCTTCCATGCTGCCTCCGGCCCCCGGCTCGCCCCAACTCCAGCCGGGTACCCAGGCCGGCGCCCCGCCTCACGCACCGCGGCCGACCACCCGTCCCGGGCGAGCGCCGGGCCGTGCGGATCGGACGGACAAGCAGGAACATGGGGGTACATACAGGATGTAGCCAATGGATTCTCCGCGAGAAGACTTCGACGTGCCGACCACCGTGGGGCCGCACGACCTCCTGGACGCCTCCAGCGACGCCGTGGCGGTGCTGTCAGCCACGGGCGACGTGATCGGCTGGACCCGTGGCGCCCAGGCCCTGCTCGGCCATCCGGCCGCCGTGGTGCTGGGCCGCCCCGCCGCGCGGCTGCTCGCCATGCGCGTCGACCCGGCCCGGGCCGCCGGGGTCGCCGAGCGCTGCCGCTCCGGCATGGGCTGGAGCGGCCTGGTTCCCATACGGCACCAGGACGGCCGCAGTGTCGTCGTCGACCTGCGGGTCTCCGCCTCCTTCAGCATCGGCGGCGAGGAGTGCTTCCTGCTCTCGGCGCGGCAGCAGCGCCCGCAGTGGACGGTGGGCCAGTCCGTCCTCGACGGGTTCCTCACCCGGTCACCGATCGGCATGGCCGTGCTGGACCCGGAGCTGCGGTACGTCTGGATCAACGACACCCTGGAGCAGTTCGGCGGGGTCCCGCGCGAGCAGCGCCTGGGCCGCCGGCTGAGCGAACTGCTGCCCGGCCTGCACGCGAACACCATCGAGACCCTGATGCGCAAGGTGCTGGCGACCCAGGAGCCGGTCACCGACTACGAGTACCTCGGCTGGAGCTGGTCCGATCCGCACCGCCAGCGCGCCTACTCGACGTCGTTCTTCCCGCTCGTCGACGCCGACGACTCCGTGACCGGCGTCTGCTACATGGTCTCCGACGTCACCGAACGCTGGAACGCCCGGCAGCTGCTGTCGCTGGTCAACGAGGCCGGCACCCGCATCGGCACCACCCTGGACGTGCTGCGTACCGCCCAGGAACTCGCCGACTTCGCCGTCCCCAGGTTCGCCGACTTCGTCGTCGTCGACCTCCTGGAGCCCGTCCTCAGCACCGAGGGGCACGGCACCTGGCTGACCGACGCGGGGCCGGCGCCCGCCCGGCCGGTGATGCGGCGCGCCGCGCTGAAGACCGTCCGCGAGGGCGGCCCCGAGGCCGTGGCGCGGGTCGGCGACCAGGTCGACTTCCTGCCCCCGACGCACGGCGTCGACCTGCTCATCAAAGGGGAGCCGGTCCTCATCCCCGAACTCGCCCCGGAGGACCACCTGTGGATCACCGCACAGCCCACGCGGACCGCCCGCATCCGGGAGTTCGGGCTGCACACCCTGATCTCGGTCCCGATGCGGGCGCGCAACACCGTCCTGGGGCTGACCACGTTCGCCCGCTCGCTCAACCCGCTCTCCTTCGAGCCCGATGACGTCCTCCTCGCCCAGGAACTGGTCGCCCGCGCCGCCGTCTGCGTCGACAACGCCCGCCGCTACACGAGGGAGCACACGGCGGCCGTCACCCTCCAGCGCAGCCTGCTGCCCCAGGCCCTGACCGGCGGCACGGCGCTGGACGTGGCCTCCTCCTACCGGCCGGCGGACGCGGCGGACGGTGTCGGCGGCGACTGGTTCGACGTGATCCCGCTGTCCGGCGCCCGGGTCGCTCTCGTCGTCGGCGACGTGGTCGGCCACGGCCTCGCCGCGGCGGCGAGCATGGGCCGGCTGCGCACCGCCGTGCAGACCCTCGCGGACATGGACATGCCCCCCGATGAACTCCTCGCCCACCTCGACGACCTCGTGCTGCGGCTGGCGGAGGAGGAGAACACGGGCGCGGTGGGGGAGGGGAGCACGGACACGTTCGTCGGGGCGACCTGCCTGTACGCCGTCTACGACCCGGTGACCCGGCGGTGCGCGATGGCCCGGGCCGGACACCCGCCTCCGGTCGTCGTGTCACCCGACGGGCACGTCCACTTCCCCGAGATCCCGGCCGGACCGCCACTCGGGCTCGGCGGCATGGCCTTCGAGGCCACCGAGATCGAACTCGCCGAGGGCAGCCTGTTCGGTCTCTACACGGACGGCCTCATCGAAGGCTGCGACCAGGACGTCGAGCTGGGCATGGCCCGCCTCCGCTCCGCTCTGACCGGCTCCGGTCCCGGCGCCGACCTCGACACGCTGTGCACGGCGGCCGTGCAGCAGCTGGTCGCCGTTCCCCAGCCCGACGACATCGCCCTGCTGCTGGCCCGCACCCACGCCCTGGGCGCCGGCCACGTCGTCTCCTGGGACGTGCCCGTCGCCCCGGCCGCCGTCGCCGAGGTCCGGGCCGAGGCGGTCCGCCAGGTGGTCGCGTGGGGCTACGACGAGCTGGCGACGACCACCGAACTCATCGTCAGCGAACTGGTCACCAACGCCATCCGCTACGCCGAACCGCCCATCCGGCTGAGGCTGTTGCGCGACGCCCGGCTGACCTGCGAGGTCGCCGACGCCAGCAGCACCGCACCCCGGTTGCGGCACGCCCGCAGCACCGACGAGGGCGGCCGCGGCCTCTTCCTGGTGGCCCAGCTCGCCCACCGCTGGGGCGCCCGCTACACCGGAGAGGGCAAGATCATCTGGGCTGAGCAGGAGATCCCCGGAGTGTGACCGGGGCCGCCCGGACGCCCTCGCGCCCTGTCGAATTCGCACGTATGGCCGTACGCTGTCAATTCATAGGAATTCGGCAGCAATTGGGGGAGCCGCCATGTCCGGGGACGCGTACGGTCCGCATCAGGAACCGCCGAACCAGGGACCGCAGAACCACGGCGTCCCGAACCAGGGCTTCCCCGGACCCGGATTCCCGAATCCCGGACCCTACGTGAATCCGGGCCCCTACGTGCCGCCCATGCCGTCGAGTCCGCCAGCCGCCCCGCCGGACCCCCTGCGCGCCACCGCCGTCGCCCTGCTCAACCTGAGCGGCCTCGGCCTCGGCTATCTGCTCCTGCGAAGACGCGTCCCGGCGGCCGCGTGTCTGGCGGCCACCGTCGTCCTGCTGCTCGTGGCCCTGCCCGCGGACGCCGACGGCGTCCCCGCGGCCGCGCTCGTGCTGTACGCCGTCTTCCTCCTGCTGGCCGCCGTCCACGGCTGGTTCGCCGGCCTGCGCACCCGCCTGGTGTGGCCGCAGCGGCCCGTCGCGCTCGTGCTGGGCGTCGTCCTGCTCGCCGTCCCGGTGGGCGGCACGCTCTGGTACGACAGCGCGCGGAAGGAAGCCGTCGAACGCGCCCTCCTCGACCGTCTCGACCACGCCGACCGACAGGTCGGCGCGGCCGGCCGGCAGGACTTCGCCACCGCCGAGTCCGGCTACCGGGACGCCCTGGCCGTCTACCGCGACCTCGCCGTCCACCACGCCGGCTCACGCGCCGCCGCCCAGGTTCCCGACCGCCTGAAGACCTACTACGCGACGGTCGCGGAGGCCTACAGCCACCGCGACTACTGCTCGGCCGTCGCACCGCTCGAATACCTGCGGACGGTGCCCGACTCCATGCCCAAGGACCAGCTCGGCACGCTCACCCACTGGCCCGACGACCGGCTGGCCACCTCGCTGTACGAGTGCGGGGCGGACGGCCTCGCCACCGGCGACACCGGCTGGGTCACCCGGTTCGGAGACCTGCTGAGCACCTTCCCCGACTCCGGCCAGGCCGCCAAGGTGGTACCCGCCGTGGACGCGGCCGAGAAGAAGGCCGCACAGGCCGTCTCCGGCAGCGACCCCTGCACCGCCGTCGAGCGGTTGCACACGCTGAACACCCAGATCACCCAGCTCTCGAACGGGACGGCCGCCGAGGCCGACGGCCTGACCGCGGTCGCCGGCCGCGCGGGCCGCAGCGGTGACGCCGGGGAGTACGAGTGCGGCGTCAAGCAGTACCGGGACGGTGACTTCGAGCAGGCACAGCAGACCATGCAGCAGTTCGTCACCGACAACCCGCACCACAGGAACGCCGGCCGGGCCCGGAAGATAGCCATCGGCGCCGAGGTCGCCCAGACCCTTCCGGCCGCCGGCAAGAAGCTGCCCACCACCGGCTCCGGCGGCGGCATCTCCGTGACCGTCAAGAACGACAGCCCCGACGACATCACCGTCCTGTACACGGGCCCGGTCACCGGCAGCTTCACCCTGAAGGCGTGCGGCAGTTGCAAGGCGTACTCGTTCGCCAGCTCGCTCATCAGCGGCTGGGAGCCGTGCAGCGACAGCGGCAAGAACTACCCGCAGCGCACCATCAGCCTGCCGCCCGGCACCACGTACTTCGTGCACAAGCCGAAGCACGACAGCACCGCGGCCCCGGGCTCCGACACCGCCAAACTGCGCTACGGCTACGTCTACACGGAGTGCGCTTACACGACGCAGACCCTGGGGTCCGCCTACTGAGCGAGGTGTGAGCCTGTCGGCGGGGCCAACTAAGCTCCCGCGCATGAACGACGAGGGCAGGGACGACCCCGCCAGACGGGTGGTCGACGGGCGGTTCGAGCTGGTGGCACGGCTCGGTGGCGGCGGCATGGGCATGGTGTGGCGGGCCACCGACCTGGTGCTGCGGCGCAGCGTCGCCGTGAAGGAGGTACGGCCGGCCGACCCCGGGCTCGCCGAGTGGGACCCCGAGGCCGCGCGGCTGCTGCGGGAACGGGTGCTGCGGGAGGCCCGCGCCCTGGCCCGGGTCGATCACCCGAACGTGGTGACGATCCATCACATCGTCGACGGCGGCCCGGGGACCTACCCGTGGATCGTCATGGAGCTGGTGACCGGCGGCTCGCTCGCCGACCGCCTCGCCGCCGGCCCGATGAACCCGGTCGAGGCCGCGCGCATCGGCCGCGAGGTGCTGGCGGCGCTCCGTGCCGCCCACGAGGCGGGCATCGAACACCGTGACGTGAAGCCGGCCAACGTCCTGCTGCGCCCCGACGGCCGCCCCGTGCTCACCGACTTCGGCATCGCCGCCGTCCGTGAGGCCACCGCCCTGACCGCCACCGGTTCGGTCATCGGCACCCCCGACTTCATGGCGCCGGAACGCGTCTCAGGCAAGGACGGCGGGCCGGCCGCGGACCTGTGGTCGCTCGCGATGATGCTGTACGTCGCCGTCGAAGGCCACCACCCGCTGCGCCGGGGCACGACTCTCGCCACGCTCGCCGCGGTCCTCGCCGAGGACGTCCCGCCACCGGTCCAGGCCGGGCCCCTGACGGACGTCCTCACCCGTGTCCTCGTCCGCGACCCGGAGGCCCGCCCGGACGCCGCCGCACTGGAACGGATGCTGGCCCGGGCCGCCCGGCAGACCGAGTCCCCCACGTCCTTCCCGCTGCAACCCCCGACCGCGCCACCGCAGGACACGTCACCGCAGGGCGCCCTGCCGTGGGACGCGCGGCCGCAGGGCGTCTCGCCGCAGGCCACGGCGCCCATGACCGCCGGGGCCGCCCGGCGCCGCCGCCGGACGCTGCTCCTCCTGCCCACGGCCGCGGTGGCCGTCGCCGGCGTGCTCGCGTGGACGCTGCTGCCGCGCACGGGCGACCACACCTCCGGGGCCACGGACTCCGGCACCGCGCGCACCACGACATCGCCCTCGGCCGGGAGCGGGAGTACCGCCTCACCCACGGCCGCGCGGCAGGCCGCCACCACGGACCTGCTGACCCCGCAGGGCATCCGCACCGCCGTCGCGGCCTTCGAGAAGCAGACCGGCCGGGACCGCTTCGGCAAGCTCGTGGTCTACCCGGGCTACGTCATCGCCTGGCTGATGGTGAAGGGCAGCGACACCGCCTACGACATGTACACCTACCGCGCCGGGCAGGGCGTGCAGAAGGACATCATCTCGGGCACCCTGCCCGGCGACGGGACGCCGGTCCGCCTCGACGGGTTCGCCTGGGACAAGGTCCCCGCCCTGCTGGCCCAGGCCCGCAGACAGCTCAAGGTGCCCGACCCGAACACCCGCTATCTGGTCGTGGACCTGCCGGGCAACGCCTTCGGCGACCCCGCGGGGATGTCCGTCTACCTCAGCAACAAGTACAGCCAGACCGGATACCTCCAGACGGACAAGGCAGGCAAGGTCGTCAAGGTGATGCCGTACGACGGCTGAGCGCGCGCCGCCGCTGCCGCGCCGGGTCTCCGGCGCCTCCTCGGCCACCAGGGTGTACTCGACGGAGGCCCGGCCGACGGCGCGGCGGAAGCAGCGGACGGTTCACCCTGTGAGGGTCCGCACCGGTGTTCCGGCCCGCCATGCCGCGATGTCCTCGACCGCGTCCCGGTAGAACACCTCGTACAGATCCCGGCTGACATAGCCGATATGGGGGGTCACCACGGCGTTCGGCAGGGACCGCAGCGGGTGGTCGGAGGGCAGGGGCTCGTGATCGAAGACGTCCAGCGCGGCCGAGGCGATGGTGCCCTCGGTCAATGCCCTGATCAGCGCCGCCTCCTCCACCACGGGCCCGCGTGAGGTGTTCACCAGGATCGCCGTCGGCTTCATCAGGCCCAGCTCGCGGGCGCCGACGACGCCCCGGGTGCGCTTGCTGAGCACGACGTGGATGCTGAGCACGTCGGAGCGCTCGAACAGTTCGTCCCGTGCCACATAGGTCACCCCCTTCGCCTGCGCGTCCGCGGGCGTCAGGTGCTGGCTCCAGGCGATGCACCGCATGCCGAAAGCGCGGCCGATCTCCGCCACCGCGGTCCCCAGCCTGCCGAGGCCCAGCACCCCCAGCGTGGCACCCCGCAGACTTGTCCCCAGGCCCTCCTGCCAGCCGCCCCGGCGCACCGAGGCCACCTGCTGCGGGATCAGCCGCGCCGCGGAAAGGATGAGCCCCCAGGTGAGTTCGGCCGTGGGATGCGACGCATACCCGGTACCGCAGACCGTGATCCCCAGCCGGCGCGCGGCGTCCAGGTCGATGGCCGCGTTGACCGGCCCGGTGGTGACCAGCAGCCTCAGGCGCGGCAGCTTCTCCAGAGTCGACGCCGGGAACCGAGTCCGCTCGCGCATGGCCACGACCACCTCGTAGTCGGCGAGCGCGGCCACCACATCTCCCTCGTTGCCGAAGGCATCCGAGAAGGCCCGCACGTCGGCACCGAGCGAATCCCAGTCCGCGAGACCCAGTGCCACACCCTGATAGTCGTCCAGGATCGCGATCCGCATCCGCATTCCTCTCGCTCTGTGCTCCGGTCTCCAGGGTGGCACCTGAGCCGTTCCGGAGGCGTCAGGTGCGGTACGCGGTCCGCCCGCGAGGCCTCGCGAACCCGGCCGCCGGACCGCGGCGCCCGCACGCACCCGAGTCCCCCGCCGTCGACCGGTCCTGGGCCCGGAGGAGCCGTACGGCACCGAGGTGGCCGGGGAAACCGGCGACGGCCCGGTCGGCGTCGTCGGCCCGGCGCGCGAACTCGTCCTCCTTTCCCGCGGCGACCACCCGGGTCACCACGGCGGCGGCCACCCGCCGCACCCGCACTTGGTCTGCACCATTGACATGTACGCGCGGTGGGGCCTTCAATGCGGCTCAACCACATATGTATCCGACGGCCACGTATGAGGAAGGCCACCCATGACCCCCCACCCGCACCTCTCCTGGCCCCGCACCCTGTTGAGACTCTTCGCCCTGGTCGCGATCGTGCTCGGCATCCAGGCCGGCCCCGCGCACGACGCCCGCGCCGCCACCCCCGTGAACGTGATCGCCTTCTACGACGGCACGTACGACGCGGCACACATCAGCTTCGACCACGAGGCCAACTCCTGGTTCCCGCAGGCCGGCGCGGCGAACGGGTTCACCTACACCGCGACCACGGACTGGAGCCGGCTCAACGCCTCGACCCTGGCCGGCTACCAGGTCGTCATGTTCCTCGACGACTACCCCCACACCGCCTCCCAGCAGGCCGCCTTCCAGACCTACATGGCGAACGGCGGCGGCTTCATCGGCTTCCACGTCTCGGCGTACAACGACGACACCGGCGACTGGCCCTGGTACCACAACACGTTCCTCGGGACCGGCACCTTCAGGAGCAACTCCTGGGGACCGACCTCGGAGACCCTGCAGATCGACGACCCGAGCCACCCGGCGACCGCGAACCTGCCGGCCACCATCACGTCCTCGGTGAGCGAGTGGTACAGCTGGCAGAACGACCTGCGGCAGAACCCGGCCATCGACATCCTCGCCTCGATGGCCCCGTCCACCTTCCCGGTCGGCACCGACCCCAACCAGACCTGGTACAGCGGCTACTACCCGATCGTCTGGTCCAACCGCGACTACAAGATGGTCTACAACAACTTCGGCCACAACGCGATGGACTACTCGACCAACACCACCCTCTCCTCCACGTTCGCGAGCGCCGAGCAGAACCAGCTCCTGCTCCAGGAGATCAAGTGGGCGGCCGGACAGTCCGGTCCGGTGACCCCGCCGACGAGCGCCACCGGTCCGATCCACGGGTACGGCGGCAAGTGCGTGGACGTCGCGGGCGCCGCCACCGACAACGGCACCGCCGTACAGCTCTACGACTGCAACGGCACCAGCGCCCAGAACTGGACGGTCGGCGGTTCCGGAACCCTCAGCGCCCTCGGCAAGTGCATGGACGTGACCGGGGCCGGCACCGCCGACGGCACCAAGGTGCAGCTGTACGACTGCAACGGCACCGCTTCACAGGTCTGGCAGGCGGGCTCGAACGGCTCCCTGGTCAATCCGCAGTCGGGCAAGTGCCTCGACGCCACCGGCCCCAGCTCGGCCAACGGAACCCGGCTGCAGATCTGGTCCTGCTCGGGAGCCGCCAACCAGAACTGGACCCTCCCGTCCTGAACCGCGGGCGGGCCTGCCGTCGAGCACCACACGGCATGCCCGCCCGGGTCAGTTCGCCGCCCTCTTCACGAGTTCCGCGATCCTCGCCTCGGCGGCCGGGGTCAGGGCGGTCAGAGCGAAGGCCGTCGGCCACATGACGTCCTCGTCGAGGTCCGCCTGGTCGCTGAAGCCGAGTGTGGCGTAGCGCGACCTGAACTTCTCGGCGCTCTGGAAGTGGCAGACGACCTTGCCGTTCCTGGCGTACGCGGGCATCCCGTACCAGAGCTTCGGCGCCAGGTCCGGGGCGGTCGACGTGACGATGGCGTGGATCCGCTCGGCGAGGACCCGATCCGCCTCCGGCATCTCGGCGATCTTCGCCAGCACCTCGCTCACCGCCTCCGCCGCCTTGTCCGCGCGCGAACCGCGGCGAGCCGCCGCCTTCAGTTCCCGCGCGCGCTCCTTCATCGCGCCGCGCTCCTCCTCCGTGAACCCGTCGTACTTCTCCTCGGCGGCGGCACCGGTGGCGGAGGTCTGTGTGCGCTTCATGTCGGGATTCCTCTCCGGCGGAACGTGATGAGGACTCCATGCTAGAAATCCGCGGCACCCGGGGGCTTCTCCGAAACTGACCGGTCAGGCGTCAGCGGCGTTCACCTTAGGTTGCAGGTCCAAGGGCATCTCCGCAGGCCGCACGTAGGTATACGGTCCGAAGCGCTTGCCCCGACAGAAGTGGCTCACGTCAACGGGGATTCGGGCCGAACCCGCCGCGCAGGCGTCGCGCGGACGGCGGCCGGGACCTACACGACGTGGCTCCCGCTGTCGGCCCGGCGGCAGAGCCGCGGTGAACCGGTCGATCGGGAGTCGACAGGCCACCCAGCGCCGCCCCCGTACGTCGCCCTGTCACTCCACTGCTCCGAGGTGCCCTGTGGCCATGCCTTCTCCTGCCTCGTCCCCGTCGTCCGCGCCGCCCGACACCGGCACCCGGCACATCACGGCCACCATCGTGCTGGCCTGCCTCGGGGTGTTCGTCTCGTACCTGCCGGTCGTGGGCGTCTCGGTCGCGCTGCCCGTCATGCAACAGGCACTCGACGCCTCCACCGAGGGCCTGCAGTGGATCACCGACGCCTTCATCCTGCCGACCGCGGCGCTGCTGCTGACCTGCGGCATGGTGGGTGACCTGTACGGCCGCAAGAAGACGTATCTCGCCGGGCTCGCGCTGTTCAGTCTCGGCTGCCTGGTCTGCCTGACCGCGGGCAGCGTCGTCCAGGTCTGTGCGGGCCAGGCGCTCACCGGCATCGGCACCGCCGCGCTGCTTCCGTCCACGCTCGCCCTGATCGGCCACGTCATCCCGGACCCCCGCAAACGCCGTCACGCGATAGCCCTCTGGACGGCGGCCCTCGGCCTCGGACTGACCCTCGGCCCGGTGGTCAACGGCGTGATCGTGGCCCACACCAGCTGGCGCTGGATCTTCCTGCCCTCGCTCGTCCTCGCCGTGGTCACGGCCGTGATCGGCGCCGTCGTCCTCACCGACTCCCGCGCGGAGCGCGAGCGTCACCTCGACATCCCGGGCCAGCTGCTCGCCATCGTCGCCATCACCGGCCTGGTCTACGGCGTCATCGAGGGCGGCAGCGCCGGCTGGTCCTCCGCCCAGGTCGTGATCGCCTTCGTGGCCGCCGCGCTCGGCGCGGTCGGTTTCGTCCTCGTGGAACTGCGCTCCGCCTGCCCGATGCTGGACATGCGCCTGTTCAAGTCGTCCGTGTTCTCCGGAGCGGCGCTCGTCATGGCCGTCACCCTGTTCGCCCAGGTCGGCCTGGTCTTCGCGCTGAGCGAGTACTTCGGGCTCGTCCACCACGCCTCGACGCTGGACATCGGCATCCGTCTCATCGCCATCAACGGTTTCACGGTGGTGCTCGGCCCGCTGGTCGGGAAGCTGATGAACCGGGTCACGCCCGGCCTGCTCCTGGTCACCGGGCTGGTGGTCGGCGGCATCGGCGCGCTGCTCATGAACGCCTTCCAGGCCGGCACCGGCACCGGCGAGGCCGCCCTGGTCATCGGCGTCCTCGGCATCGGCATCGCGCTCGCCATGGCACCGATCACCACCATCGCCATGGACGCCCTGCCGCACCGGCTCGGGGGCACCGCCGCCGCGGCCAACAGCGCGCTCCGCCAGATCGGCAGCGCCCTCGGCCCCGCCGTCTTCGGTGTCATCCTCACCCACCGCACCCTGGCCACCCTGCCCGGCCACCTCGCCTCGTCCGGGCTGAACCCCGCAGACCAGGGCCAGGTGAGCGGCCTGGTGTCCCACGTCGGCATCCAGGCGGGCGCCTTCCTGCAGCTGAAGACCCCGGCGAGCACCGGACAGGCCCAGGCTGCCTACGGCGCGAGCTTCACCGACGCCCTGCACACCTGTGCCCTCGTCGGCGGCGTCGGGATGCTGGTGGCCGCGGTGATCGCGGTGGTGCTCATCGGGATCCGCCCGGCGCGCGCCCCGCAGGCGGCGCCGGAGGCGGCGGTGCACCCGGCCGGCGCCGCCGGCTGAGGCACAGCGCGAAGAAGCCGGCCACCGCCCGGTGGCCGGCCCCTTCGTCTTTCGGTACCCGTCAGCGCGCGAGCAGTTCGAGCGTGTCGATCACCCGGTTCGAGAAGCCCCACTCGTTGTCGTACCAGGCGACCACCTTGACGTGGCGACCGTCGACGCGGGTGAGGGCCGAGTCGAAGATCGACGAGGCCGGGTTGCCCGTGATGTCCGACGACACCAGCGGGTCGTCCGAGTACTCGAGGACGCCCGCGAGCGGCCCCTCGGCCGCCGCGCGGTACGCGGCCAGCACCTCGTCGCGCGTGACGTCCCGCGACACGGTCGTGTTGAGCTCGACGATCGAGCCCACCGGCACCGGTACCCGGATCGAGTCGCCCGACAGCTTGCCGTCGAGGTTCGGCAGCACCAGACCGATCGCCTTGGCGGCGCCGGTCGTGGTCGGCACGATGTTGACCCCCGCGGCACGGGCGCGCCGGGGGTCGCGGTGCGGGCCGTCCTGGAGGTTCTGCTCCTGGGTGTACGCGTGCACGGTCGTCATGAACCCGTGCTCGATTCCGGCGAGTTCGTCCAGCACCGCGGCCAGCGGGGCGAGCGCGTTGGTGGTGCACGAGGCGTTGGAGACGATCGTGTGCAGCTCCGCGTCGTACGCGTCGGTGTTCACGCCGTACGCCAGCGTCACGTCGGCCCCGTCCGACGGCGCGCTGACCAGCACCTTCCGCGCGCCCGCGTCGAGGTGGGCGCGGGCGGCCTTCGCCGAGGTGAAGCGGCCGGTCGACTCCAGCACGATGTCCACGCCGAGGTCGGCCCACGGCAGCTGCGCCGGCTCGCGCTCCGCGAGGACCTTGATACGGCGGCCGTCGACGACGAGGACGTCCCCGTCGACGCTCACCGGGCGCCCGAGACGGCCGGCCGTCGAGTCGAAGGCGAGCAGCCGCGCGAGGGCTGTCGGCTCCGTGAGGTCGTTGACGGCGACGATCTCCAGGGTGCTGTCCCGCTCCAGCAGGGCCCGCAGCACATTGCGTCCGATGCGGCCGAATCCGTTGACGGCGATACGAGTCATAAGTGGTGTCCCTTCGCTACACCACCAGGTTCGCGGCCCGCGCCCAGCCGGGACAGCGGCGAGATCGCCATGGTTCAAAAGGATCCCGCCATCCGGCCGTCCCGCCGTCCGGCCGGCGCCCCGGCAGTCCTACTCGCCCTTGGTGAAGGTGCGCCGGTAGTCGCTCGGCGTCGTGCCGAGAATCCGCTGGAAGTGCAGCCGCAGGTTGGCCCCGGTGCCGAGGCCGACGTCGTCGGCGATCTGCTCGACGCTCCGCTCCGACCGTTCGAGGAGCTCCCGGGCCAGGTCGACACGGGCCCGCATCACCCACTGCATCGGCGTGTACCCGGTGTCCTCCGCGAACCGCCGCGAGAAGGTACGCGCCGACACCCCGGCGTGCCCGGCGAGCGCGTCGAGGGTGAGCGGCTCGCCGAGCCGGTGCAGCGCCCACTCCCGGGTCGCGGCGAACCGCTCACCGAGCGGCTCGGGCACACTGCGCGGCACGTACTGCGCCTGGCCGCCGCTGCGGTAGGGGGCCGCCACCAGCCGCCGGGCCGCGTGGTTGGAGGCGGCCACGCCGAGGTCGCCGCGCAGGATGTGCAGGCACAGGTCGATCCCCGAGGCCGCACCGGCCGACGTCAGCACGCTCCCCTCGTCGACGAACAGCACGTTCTCGTCGACCTTGACCAGCGGATGTTTCTCGGCGAGGGCCCGCGTGTAGTGCCAGTGCGTGGTGGCCCGCCGGCCGTCGAGCAGGCCCGTCGCGGCGAGCGCGAAGGCCCCCGTCGAGATGGCGGCCAGCCGCGCGCCCCGCCGGTGCGCGCCGAGCAGCGCGTCGACGACCGCCTGCGGCGGGTCGTCCCGGTCCGGGAACCGGTACCCCGGCACGAACACGATCTCCGCCCACTCCAGCGCGTCCAGGCCGTCGGCGACGTGGTACGACAGCCCGTCCCCGCCGGTGACCAGACCGGGCGCCGCGCCGCACACCCGTACCTCGTACGGCATGCTCGCCCGGGTCGTGAACACCTGCGCCGGGATACCGACGTCGAGGGGCTTGGCTCCCTCCAGCACGAGGACGGCGACGCGATGCAGGTGGACGGCAGACACATCGACCAGGGTACGAGGACCCGGTCCGGGCCCGGCGGCCCGCCCGCCGGCGTCGCCGGGATCAGAGCTCCTCCTCCATCCGGATCGCCTTGCGCAGTTCCTCGGCCGCTTCCTCCGAGTGCTCGCCGTCGCGCTGGTCGAGCAGCGCCGCGGCGATGCTGTCGAGCTTGCGCTGGATGGCGTGTTCCGCCCGGCGCTCGGAGTTCTTCAGCAGGGCGAGCAGCAGCAGGTTCACGGAGGTCATGACGTCGCCGACGAGCAGCTGCCAGGTCAGTCCGAGGCCCGAGAGGTGCACGGCGACGAAGGCGGCGACCAGGGTGACGCAGAAGCACATGAACGCAATCGAGCTGGTCATGTTCGAGGCAGCCTCGGCCAGCCGCTCGAACCAGCCGCGCCCGTCACGGGAGCGCTCGGCAGGATGCGTCAGGGACATGGAAGAACTCCCACGCGCGCGCGGTGCCCTTCACCACGGTCCCGGCCCGGGTACCCCGTACCGTCCCCCGTCATCCCCGGCCCTGCCACCTCCGGGGGCGGAGATCCGTTCGGGTGGACACCCGCGGGCCGGGACGCCGGCCGGGCGCCCGGGCACGATCATGGAGCCATGTCTGGAGCGGATGCGGAGGTACCGGTGCTGATCGTCGGCGGCGGGCCGGTCGGGCTCACCGCGCGGGCGCTGCTGGGCCGCTGGGGTGTGCCGGCCCTGCTGGTCGACAGGCGCCGGGAGCTCTCCCCGTTTCCCCGCTCCCGCCTGGTCAACGTGCGGTCCATGGAGATCTTCCGGCAGCTCGGGATCGCCGAGAAGATCACGGCGGACGCCTTCGCACCCGAGTACGGCCGGGTGCGCTTCCGCGACACCCTGCACGACCCCGACTTCGCCGGCGCCGTCATGGTCGGGGTGCGCGCCCCGGTCCCCGAGAGCCCGGTCGTCGGCGTGGTCACCTCGCAGGACCGGCTGGAGCCCACCCTGCTCGCCGCCCCCGGGGGAGAGGTGCGGTTCGGGACCGGACTCGTCGGCCTGGAAGCGGACGCGGACGGGGTCCTCGCCGTACTCGTCGACGGCGAGCGCGGCGCGCGGAGCCGGGTCCGGGCCCGGTACGTGGTCGCCGCCGACGGCGCGAACTCCACGGTCAGGAAGCTGCTGGGCATCGCCACCGCCGGGCCGGGAACGCTCGGCGACTACACCACCGTCGTCTTCGACGCCGACCTGGCTCGCTGGTGCGCACACCAGCCCGCCGGGGTCTACTTCACGGCGTTCGGCACCTTCGCGCCGCTCTATCCGGAGGGCGGCTGGGCCTGGTTCGGCCCCAGCCCCGAGGGCACCGGGCAGGCCGACTGGTCCGGCCGCGTCTCGCACGCGCTCGGCTCCGGTGCCGGCGTCCGGGCCGACGTGGTGCGGGTCCAGCACTGGCCGATGACCGCGTACGTCGCCGAGAGCTTCCGGCGGGGCCGGATCCTGCTGGCCGGGGACGCCGCGCACGCGGTCCCGCCGATCGGCGGCCTGGGCATGAACGCCGGCGTCGCGGACGCGCACAACCTGTCCTGGAAACTGGCCGGCGTGCTCCAAGGCTGGGCCGGGACCGCACTGTTGGACACGTACGAAACCGAGCGGCAGCCGGTCGCCCGCGAGACCCTCCGCCAGGCGGTCGCCAACACCCGGCTCCTGCGCCAGGTGCAGAACCTGCGCCGGGAACAACTCCGCGGCGGCTCGGCGGCACCGGTCGAACTGCCCTGGTCGCAACGGTACTTCGCACAGCTCGGCCTGGTGCTCGGTACGGCCTACGACTCCGCCGCCGTCCTCGGCGACGACGACCCGCCCGAGGCCTCCGGCACCGAGTACGTGCCCACCGCGCGGCCGGGCCACCGCATGCCCCATCACTGGCTCACCCCCGGCCGCTCCACACTCGACACGCTCGGCGAGTGGTTCACCCTGCTCACCCCGGACCCCGGCCGCTGGCTGCGCCACGCCACCGGGCCCTGGCCGCTGCGCGTCGAACCGCTGCCCGGGGAACACGCCGGCCGGTACGGCCTGAGCCCGCACGGCGGCGCCCTTCTCGTCCGCCCCGACGGCCACATCGCCGCCCGCTGGGACGGCCTTCCGCTGGCCGGCTCGGCCCTGCGCGACGCCCTGAGCGCCGTCACGTCGTGCGCGGCGGGGCGGTGCTGTCCCTGATCACCAGGCGGGCCGGGACGAGGTCGGTGCCGGGGCGGGAGTCGTCGCCGGTGCGGATCTGGCGCAGGACGCCCTCCACACAGCGGCGGCCGACCTCGGCGAAGTCCTGGTGGACGGTGGTCAGGGGCGGGATGAAGAAGGCCGCGTCGGGAGTGTCGTCGAAGCCGACCACGCTGACGTCGGCCGGGACGGACCGGCCCCGCTCGTGGAAGGCGCGCAGCAGCCCCAGGGCCATCTGGTCGTTGGACGCGAACACGGCCGTACAGTCCGGCTCTTCGGCGAGCGCGAGCCCGGCCGCGTAACCGGACTCGGCCGACCAGTCGCCGCGGAAGGGGGCGGGAGCCGGACATCCCGCCTCCTCCAGCACCGCCCGCCAGGCCTGGGCGCGGCGCTGGGCCGCGTACGAGGACTCGGGGCCCGCCACATGCCACACCGTCCGATGGCCCAGCTCCAGCAGATGCCGGACGGCCCTGCGCGCGCCGTCGGCCTGGTCGGTGTCGACCACGCCGTAGCGGTCCCCGGCGTCCGAGTCCACGACCACCACGTGGACACCGGGGGGCAGTTGCACGGTGGCGGTGTCGAGCAGATGGATCTCCATGATGACGATGACGGCGTCCACCGCCAGCTCGCCCATCCGCGTGAAGGCGCCCAGCACGTTGTCCTGCGTGGCCACGTCGATGGGGATGAGGGTGATCGCGTAGCCCTCGGCGGCGGCATGCGTGGCGATCGCCTCCACGGTGCGGCTGCTGCCCGTGGACGACAGGCTGAACAGGATCACCCCGATGGTGTTGAACCGGCCGTAACGCAGCGCGCGGGCCGCGCTGTTGGGCCGGTAGCCGAGCTCGCGCATCGCGGCCAGCACCTGCTCCCGGGTGGCAGCGATCACCCCGGCATGCCCGTTGGACACCCGCGAGACCGTCTGCGAGGAGACACCGGCGAGTTCGGCGACGTCCGCCATGGAGACCCGCTGCTTGCGGCGCCCGCCCGGCACCCCGGAACCGCGCCGCCCCGCACCGCCCGCGGCCGGTGCGGCCGGCTGCTCCGGCTCGTTCAGGACCATCGCCCCACCCCTCAAGTCTCCTTCATACACAGGAAGTCGGGACCGGGAATCTTGACGGCCGCAGGAGCGGGTGCCACGATTCCGACGCTTTCGAGTTTACGTAAACATCGCCATGTGACCAGCCCGGACGGAGATCCCGTCCACACGTCGCGCAGCGGATGTTCACGTGAACACGTCCGCCTGATGTTTACGTGAACACGCATCCTGGGATCCGATCCCCCCGCGCCGAGCCGCCGTCTTTCGAAAGGGCACGTCGATGCGCAAGACCCCCGCCAGAACCCGTATCACCCCCCGCACCCGCGCCGCCCTCGCGGCGGTCGCGGTCGCCGCGGTCGGCGCCACCACCCTCATCGGCGGCCCCGCGGCCGCCTCCGCCGCCGCGCCCGGCCACGGCACCAGCCAGTTCAAGGGCGTCAACTGGGCCGACCCGCGCGACAACTACGCCGACGACCCCGTGGTCCTGTCCGGCCTGTCGCTCTCCGACAGCTACGCCCGGACCTACGCCAAGGCGACCCGCGTGATCGCGGCCTTCCGCGCCAACCTCGGGGCCAACACCGTACGGCTGCCCATCAACCCGTACACGGTCAACGGCTCGTACTGGAAGTCGTACCGCGGGGTCATCGACGCGGCCTCGGCGCAGGGCTTCAAGGTGATCGTCTCCTACTGGGAGGGCACCGGCGCCGACAAGGACGGCTTCATCGACGACGAGGCCACCTACTGGCCCATGTGGGACACCGTGGTGAAGGCCTACCGGCACGACCCCCACGTCTACTTCGAGCCGATGAACGAGCCGCACGGCTACACCGACGCCGAATGGGCCGACCTGGCGGCGAAGTGGCTGGCGGCCTACCCGTCCGTCCCGCACGACCGCGTCTTCGTCAGCGGCGCCGGCTACAACGACCACGTCACCACCGTCTGCGCCGACCCGCGCCTGAAGGGCACCTACCTCTCCCTGCACCACTACGGCTTCTGGAAGAGCTACGCCACCTACGACCAGTGGGTGGCCGACCTCAAGGAGCGGCTCGGCGACTGTGCCGACCGCACGGTCGCCGACGAGTTCGGCGCTCCGATGACCACGGGCCTCGACTACGACAAGCCCGCTCCCGACGACAACTCCGTCAACTTCATCCAGGCCGACACCGACACGTTCCGCAAGCTCGGCATGGGCTCGGTGTACTGGCCGGGCCTGCGCACCGACGACACCTACTCGATCCAGAAGCTGATCGGCGACGCGTCCCGCCCCTGGCTGGCCACCACCAACCAGTCCGGCGCCGACCGCCTGGCCTGGGCCTGGGGCCGCGGCAGGCCGGTGACCGGCTGACCGACCCGACGGCGGCCGCGGTGCCCACCGGCGCCGCGGCCGCCCCGCCCGGCGCCGTTGCCCCGCATTGAGCCGTGCCCGCCCAGGGCTCTCGGGCCGGGCTGGACCCAGGCACTGCCCGCCGCCCACGACGCCGGGCTCTGCCCGTTGCGGAGCGCTCACCCGGCCCCCTGCGAAGACCGGACCAAGCCGCCCGCACCCCCGATCAGGGCCGCAGACTGCGCAGATACGTCAGCCCCGGCCGGCCCGAGAGCCGGGTCTCACCGGTCACGGTGAATCCGGTCCGGGCCAGGACCGCCCGGGAGGCGGTGTTGTCGAGGGTGGTGGCGGCCCGCAGGGCGGTCAGTCCGTAGGAGTCGACGGCACGCCGGCACACCTCCCGCACGGCCGAGGTGGCCAGCCCCTGTCCCGCGGCCCGCTCGGCGATCCGGTACCCCAGGTCGGCGGCGCCGTCGGCGACGTCCACCAGATTGACCCGCCCCAGCACCGCGCCCGCGGGGTCGACCAGCACATGGAAGTAGCAGATCCCGGCTTCCTGCTCGGCCAGCAGTGCCCGCAGCCGCTCGTCGAACCGGGCGAAGTAGTCGTCGCCGCGATCGGGGATGGTCGCCGCGAAATAGGCGCGGTTCTCCTGCTCGAAGACGAGCAGTGCCGGGGCGTGGTCAAGGCGGAGCGACTGGAGCTCGGGCATGACGACGACAGTAGACACCCCGGCCCGGTGTCCGCCACGGAGTTAGGACTGCCGCAGGTCCTTGACCCGGCGGAGTTTGCCGAGCGAGCGCTCCAGCGTCTCCGGGTCGACGACGGCGACCTCCACGGTGACGCCGACGCCGTCCTTGATGCCCTGGGCGATGGCCTTGGCGGCTGCCTCACGGTCGGCCGGCGCGGCGTCGTGCCGTGCCTCCACGCGGACGGTCATGTGGTCCATCCGTCCGCGCCGGCTGAGCTGGATCTGGAAGTGCGGGGCCACCCCGGGCGTCCGCAGCACGATCTCCTCCACCTGGCTGGGGAAGACGTTGACCCCGCGAAGGATGATCATGTCGTCGCACCGGCCGGTGATCTTCTCGATCCGGCGGAAACCGGGACGCGCCGTACCGGGCAGCAGCCGCGTCAGGTCCCGGGTGCGGTAGCGGATGACGGGCAGCGCCTCCTTCGTGAGCGAGGTGAGGACCAGCTCGCCGCTCTCGCCCCCGGCCAGCACCTCGTCGGTCAGCGGATCCACGACCTCCGGGTAGAAGTGGTCCTCCCAGACGTGCAGGCCGTCCTTGGTCTCCACGCACTCCTGCGCCACCCCGGGGCCGATGACCTCGGACAGCCCGTAGATGTCGACCGCGTGGATGTCCAGGCGCTCCTCGATCTCGCGGCGCATCTCCTCCGTCCACGGCTCCGCGCCGAAGATGCCGACCTTCAGGGAAGTGGAGCGCGGGTCGACGCCCTGGCGCTCGAACTCGTCGAGCAGCGTGAGCATGTAGGAGGGCGTGACCATGATGATCTCGGGCCGGAAGTCCTGGATGATCTGCACCTGACGGGCGGTCATGCCGCCGGAGGCGGGGATCACGGTGCAGCCGGCGCGTTCGGCGCCGTAGTGGGCGCCCAGACCACCGGTGAACAGGCCGTAGCCGTAGGAGACATGGACCTTGTGTCCCGGACGGCCGCCGGCCGCCCGGATGGAACGGGCGACGACGTCCGCCCACATCGACAGGTCGTTCTCGGTGTACCCGACGACGGTGGGGCGGCCGGTGGTGCCGCTGGAGGCGTGCACGCGCCGCACCTCGGACATCGGCACGGCGAACATGCCGAAGGGGTAGGTGTCCCGCAGGTCGGCCTTGGTCGTGAAGGGGAACCGGGCGAGGTCCGCGAGGGTGTGGCAGTCCTCCGGGCGCACACCGGCCGCGTCGAACTTCTCGCGGTACAGCTTCACGT
This sequence comes from Streptomyces sp. NPDC086519, assembly GCF_040686075.1. Classification (NCBI taxonomy): domain Bacteria; kingdom Bacillati; phylum Actinomycetota; class Actinomycetes; order Kitasatosporales; family Streptomycetaceae; genus Streptomyces; species Streptomyces sp. NPDC086519. Next base: position 37,880 of record NZ_JBFBJL010000011.1, on the reverse strand, counting down.
TGTCGTACGCGTGCCGCAACGTCGTGCGCAGCCTGGTGAGCTGGAGCGCCTGGACCTCCTCGCGGGACATCCGCTCGGCCTCGTCCAGCAGTGCCTCGGGAAGCGGCTCTCCCCGGCGGGTGCCCCTGCGGTCGGGCGCGGTCACTTCGCTGCTCATTGCGGCTCCTCATTCTGCGTGCGCAGGGTGCGACTGCGGCCGCGGAACTCCGCGATCACCTCGTCGCCGCGCACGACACTCACGTCGTAGACACCGCTGCGGCCGAACCGGACCCGCTCCCGAGCGGTGGCGACCAGCACGTCGCCCTCGTACGCGGGCGCGACGAAGTCGATGTCGGCGCCGGCGGCGACCGTCACCGGCCCGTGGCTGTTGCAGGCGCAGGCGAACGCGGTGTCGGCGAGCAGGAACACGTGTCCGCCGTGGGCGATGCGGTGTCCGTTGACCTGCGCGGCGGTCACGGTCATCCGCAGTACAGCCGTACCCTCGCCGTGCTCCAGCAACTCGATCCCCAGCCGCCGGGACGCCTCGTCCGCGGCGAACATCGTCTCGACGGGGCCAGGCGCGGTACCGGGTACCTGGGGGGTCATTTCCACCACCTTGTGAACCGACCGAACATTCGGTTAGCGTGCGGCGAGGTCAAGTAATCCAGCAACACACCTGCATGTCAAGAGGTGGACAGCAGGCCGCGGAAGTGCCCGGCGGCCCCTGTCCGGGGCCGCCTGCGCCATCGGCCGCCCGCCGCCCCGCGGCGAGGGCGACCCGCGGCGACGGCGCCCCGTCCACCCCGGAGCCGAGGAGACCGCCTGATGCCCGACGTCTATCTGATCGACGGTGCCCGTACCCCGCAGGGCCGCCACGGCGGCGCCCTGGCCGCCGTACGGCCCGACGACCTCGCCGCCCTCGTCGTGGGCGAGGCCGTCCGGCGCTCCGGCGTCCCGGGCGAAGCCGTGGACGAGGTCGTCCTGGGAGCCGCCAACCAGGCGGGCGAGGACAACCGGGACGTGGCCCGGATGGCGGTGCTGCTCGCCGGACTGCCGCACACCGTGCCCGGCTACACCGTCAACCGGCTCTGTGCCTCGGGCCTGACCGCCGTGGCCTCGGCCGCCCAGACGATCCGCGCCGGTGAGGCGGACCTCGTGGTCGCCGGGGGAGTGGAGTCCATGACCAGGGCGCCCTGGGTGATGGAGAAGCCCGGCACCCCGTGGGCCAAGCCGGGACAGGTGCACGACACCGCCCTGGGCTGGCGGTTCACCAACCCGCGCTTCACCGCCGCCGACCGCGCCGTGCCCGGGGACGCCGGACCCGACGCGGTCAAGGTCACGCTGTCCATGGGCGAGACCGCGGAAGAGGTCGCCGCCCTCGACGGCATCACCCGTGCCGACTCCGACGCCTTCGCGCTGCGCAGCCACCAGCGGGCCGTGGCCGCCCAGGAGGCGGGCCGCTTCGACCGCGAGATCGTGCCCGTACCGGTGCGCGACGGCGCGGTCACCCGGGACGAGGGCCCCCGCCCCTCGACCACCCTGGAGAAGCTGGGCTCCCTGCGCACCGTCTTCCGTGCGGACGGCGTCGTCACGGCGGGCTCCTCCTCACCGCTGTCCGACGGCGCGGCCGCCCTGGTGGTCGCCAGTGCCGACGCGGTCGAGCGCTACGGCCTCACCCCGCGGGCCCGGATCGTCGCCTCGGCCTCCGCCGGCGTGCAGCCCAACCTCATGGGGCTCGGCCCGGTCCCCGCCACCGAGAAGGCCCTGGCCCGCGCGGGCTGGCAGGCCGCCGACCTGGACGCCGTGGAGCTCAACGAGGCGTTCGCCGCCCAGGCGCTCGCGGTGATCCGCCGCCTCAAGCTCGACGAGGCCAAGGTCAACGCCGACGGCGGCGCCATCGCCCTCGGTCATCCGCTCGGCTGCTCCGGCGCCCGCATCCTGCTCACCCTGCTCGGCCGCCTCGAACGTGAGAACGGCCGCCGCGGCCTGGCCACCCTCTGTGTCGGCGTGGGCCAGGGCGTCGCACTCCTCGTGGAGCGGGTGTGAACACGTCGTACGACACCCTCCTGGTCGAGGAGCGCGCCGACCGGGTCGTCGTGACCCTCCACCGGCCCGAGGCCCGCAACGCCATCAGCGGCCGGATGATCAGCGAACTGCACCAGGTCTGCGAGCGGCTGGAGCGTGATCCCAGACTGCTCCTCCTGACCGGACACGGCGGGGTCTTCGCGGGCGGCGCCGACATCGCCGAACTGCTGGAGCGCGGCCGCGACGAGGCGCTCCAGGGCATCAACAGCCGCCTGTTCGACCGCGTCCGGCGGCTGCCCATGCCCACCCTGGCCGCCGTCGAGGGCTGGGCCCTGGGCGGCGGGGCGGAGCTGGCGTACGCCTGCGACCTGCGGATCGCCGGCCCCGGTGCCGTCTTCGGCAATCCCGAGCCCGGCCTCGGCATCCTCGCGGCGGCCGGCGCCTGCTGGCGGCTGCCCGAACTGGTCGGGGAGTCGGTCGCCAAGCAGATCCTGCTCGCCGGCCGCACCCTCGACGCGCCGGCCGCGCTCGCCGCGGGCCTGGTCATCGACGTCGTGCCCGCCCAGGAACTGCTGACGGCGGCCCACGCGCTGCTCGACCGGATGGCACGCTCCTCGGCCACCGCCCTGCGGCTGACGAAACTCGTCGTCGACTCGCCCGGCGCCCACCCCCTCGCCGACGACCTGGCACAGGCCGTGCTCTTCGAGGGGCAGGACAAGAAGGACCGCATGACACGTTTCCTGCAGAGGCGCGCGTCCGAGAGCACGTCGAAGAACGCGTCGACGAACGTATCGAAGACCGCATCGGGGGATGCGTCGAAGAACCCGGAGCAGAAGAGGAGACCCGTATGACGTCGGCACCCAGGACCGTCGTGGTCATCGGCGGCGGCCGCATGGGCGCGGGGATCGCCCAGTCCTTCGCCGCCGCAGGCTCGGCCGTCACCGTCGTGGAGAGCGGGGCGCAGGCCGCCGCCGCGGCGCTGGAGCGGATCGCCGGCAGCCTGCGCCGGGCCGCGGACCGGGGCCGTCTGGCCGAGGCCGCGGATCAGGTGGCCGGCCGGGTGACCGCCGTACCCGCCATGGCGGCGCTGCCCGCGGAGGCCGAGCTGGTCGTGGAGGCCGTGCCCGAGGACGCGGCGCTCAAGGCCCGTCTCCTGAAGGACGCCGAGGACGCGGTGGGCGCCGCCGCGGTCCTGGCCACCAACACCAGCTCCCTGTCGGTGACCGACCTCGCCGCCGTCCTCCGGCGTCCGGACCGCTTCCTCGGGATGCACTTCTTCAACCCGGTGCCCGCCTCCGCGCTCGTCGAGATCGTCGTCGCCCCCGGCACCGCCCCGCACACCGTCGAGGCGGCCCTCCAGTGGACCAGGGCGCTCGGCAAGCAGGACGTCGTCGTCAAGGACTCGCCCGGCTTCGCCAGCAGCCGGCTCGGGCTGGCGCTGGGGCTGGAGGCGATCCGCATGGTCGAGGAGGGCGTCGCCGCGCCCGAGGCCATCGACGACGCCATGCGGCTCGGCTACAAGCACCCCATGGGCCCGCTGCGCCTGACCGACCTGGTGGGGCTCGACGTACGGCTCGCCATCGCCGAGCACCTGCACGAGGCCCTCGGCGACCGCTTCGCACCGCCGCGGCTGCTGCGCGACAAGGTGGCCCGCGGCGAACTCGGGCAGAAGACGGGGCAGGGCTTCTACCCATGGTGACCGTGGCGGGCCGCGGTACGTCGCTTCGGCACCCGCCGGCCGCGCCGCTCACCGCGCTGATCGGCGCAGACCCTTGCCAGACCGGGGAGTGCGCACCTTATGATGAACCGAACGAATGGTCGGTTGGGAGTTGGTGGAGATGACTGAAGCGGCCGGAAGGGACGCCGGACCCGATCTGGAGTCCCATTTCGAGGCGACGATCTCGCATGACCAGCGGATCGAGCCGCGCGACTGGATGCCGGAGGGCTACCGCAGGACGCTGATCCGGCAGATCGCCCAGCACGCGCACTCGGAGATCATCGGCATGCAGCCGGAGGGCGAGTGGATCACGAAGGCGCCGTCGCTGCGCCGCAAGGCGATCCTGTTCGCCAAGGTCCAGGACGAGGCAGGCCACGGCCTGTACCTGTACTCGGCCGCCGAGACCCTGGGCGCCGACCGCGCGGACCTCACCGAGCGCCTCATCGAAGGCCGCCAGAAATACTCGTCGATCTTCAACTACCCGACGCTCAGCTACGCGGACGTCGGCGTCATCGGCTGGTTCGTCGACGGCGCGGCCATCTGCAACCAGGTGCCCCTGTGCCGCAGCTCGTACGGCCCCTACGCCCGCGCCATGGTGCGGATCTGCAAGGAGGAGTCCTTCCACCAGCGGCAGGGCTACGAACTGCTGATGACCATGATGCGCGGCACCGACGCCCAGCGGGAGATGGTCCAGGACGCGGTGAACCGCTGGTGGTGGCCCTCCCTGATGATGTTCGGCCCGCCCGACGACGACTCGCCCAACTCCGCCCGGTCGATGGCCTGGAAGATCAAGCGGCACAGCAACGACGAACTGCGCCGGCGCTTCGTCGACATGACCGTGCCGCAGGCGGCCCGGCTCGGCGTGACCCTGCCCGACCCCGAGCTGCGCTGGAACGAGGAGCGCGGCCACCACGACTTCGGCACCCCCGACTTCGCCGAGCTGAAGGAAGTCATCAGCGGCAACGGCCCGTGCAACGCGCAGCGCGTCGAGCGCCGGCGCGCCGCGCACGAGGAAGGTGCCTGGGTGCGTGCGGCCGCCGGCGCCCACGCCGCCAAGCAGGCCGCCCGAGCCCGCGAGGAGGCAGTGGCATGAGCGACTCCGGGAACTGGCCCCTGTACGAGATCTTCGTCCGGGGCAAGCGCGGCCTCAACCACGTCCACGTCGGCTCGCTGCACGCAGCCGACGACCAGATGGCCCTCACCCACGCCCGCGACCTGTACACCCGGCGCAACGAGGGCGTCAGCATCTGGGCCGTGCGCTCCGAGTACATCGCCGCCTCCACCCGGGACGAGAAGGACCCCTTCTTCGCCCCCAGCGCCGACAAGGTCTACCGGCACCCGACCTTCTACGACATCCCCGACGATGTCCCGCACATCTAGGAGCCGGCGATGAGCGAAGACCACGTCTACCTGAGCCTGGCCGACGGCCACGACGACGGTGACGCCCGCTGGGCGTTCGGCACCGGCTTCGAGGACCCGCTGCACGGCGTCGACACCGCCGTACCCGACACCGTCGACGCCGCCGAACTGGCCGCCCGCTGCCTGGCGCTCGGCGACGACGCCCTGGTGCTGGCGCAGCGGCTCGCCGAATGGGTCACCCGCGCCCCGGAGCTGGAGGAGGAGATGGCGCTGGCCAACATCGGGCTCGACCTGCTCGGCCAGGCCCGCCTGCTGTACTCGCGCTGCGGCCAGACCGACGGCACCGGCCGCACGGAGGACGCCTACGCCTACTTCCGGGACGCCGCCGACTTCCGCAACGTACGCCTCGCCGAACTCCCCAACGGCGACTTCGCCTGCTCCGTCCTGCGGCTGCTGGTGTTCGCCTGCTGGCGGCTCGCCCACTTCACCGAACTGGCCTCCGCGCCCGACCCGGTGCTCGCGGCGATCGCCGCCAAGGGCGTGAAGGAGCTCACCTACCACCGGCAGTACGCCGCCGAGTGGGTCGTACGCCTGGGCGACGGCACACCGGAGTCGCATGCGCGGATGCTGACGGCCCTGGACGCGCAGGCCCCCTACTGGGAGGAGCTGTTCGCCGCCCACGACGCGCGCGACAAGGTGCTGGCGGACCTCCACCAGGTCCTCGAAGCGGCCGGACTTCCCATGCCGAGCGTCCCGTCGCTGCCCGGTCGGGGCCGGGACGGCGAGCACACCGGCCATCTCGCCCCGCTGCTGGCCGAGTTGCAGAGCGTGGCCCGCGCCCACCCGGGGGCGACGTGGTGACCGTCCTGACCGACGTCCGGCGGGCCCGGCACATCGCCGAACAGGTGCCCGACCCGGAACTTCCCATGCTCACCCTCGCCGACCTCGGTGTCCTGCGGGACGTCACCGTCGACCCGGACGGGACCGTGGTCGCCGACCTCACGCCCACGTACTCGGGCTGCCCCGCCATGGCCGAGATGCGGGCCGGGGTCGCCGCCCGGCTGCGGGACGCCGGCTTCGGCAGGGTGCGGATCCGCACGGTGCTCGACCCGCCGTGGACGAGTGACTGGATCACCCCCGAAGGACGCCGCAAACTCGCCGAACACGGCATCGCACCGCCTGGTCCCGCGCCACGGCGCGCCGCGGGTCCCGTCCCGCTGGAGCTGTCGCCGACCCGGCGCACGGTTCCCTGTCCCCGCTGCGGATCGGCCGCCACCGAGGAGACCTCCCGGTTCGCGGCCACCTCCTGCAAGGCGCTGTGGCGGTGCCTCAGCTGCCAGGAGCCGTTCGAGTACGTCAAGGAGATCTGATGGCAGAGCTGACGGCACCGGCCGCCGGTGCCCCCGCGACGACAGCACACCGGCGCCGCCCAGCCTTCCATCCCCTGCGCGTCGCCGCGGTCCGGCCGCTGTGCGAGGACGCCGTGGCGGTCACCTTCGACATCCCCGCGGACCTGGCGCAGGAGTTCGCCTTCGGCCCCGGTCAGTCGCTCACCCTCCGCCGTGAGATCGACGGACGCGACGAGCGGCGCTCCTACTCGATCTGCTCGCCGGCCGGCGCCCCGCCCCGCGTCGGCGTCCGCGAGGTGCCCGGCGGACTCTTCTCCTCCTGGCTGGTCCACGAGGTACGGCCGGGCGACACCGTCGAGGTGATGGCCCCCACCGGAGCCTTCACCCCCGACCTCAGGGTCCCCGGCCACCATGTGCTCGTCGCGGCCGGCTCGGGCATCACGCCCATGATGTCCATCGCCGAGTCGGTCCTGGCCGCCGACGACCGCTCGAAGGTGACCCTGTTCTACGGCAACCGCCGCACCGACACCGTGATGTTCGCCGACGAACTGGCCGATCTGAAGGACGAGTACCGCACCCGCTTCCACCTCGCCCACGTCCTCTCCCGCGAACCCCGCGAGGCCGAACTCCTCTCCGGCCGCCTCGACGGCGAGCGCCTCGGCGCGCTCGTCGCGGGCCTGGTCGACGTCGAGGGCGCCGACCACTGGTGGCTGTGCGGCCCGCACGGCATGGTCCTCGACGCGCAGAAGGTGCTCGCGGAACTGGGCGTCCCCGCCGGGCGGATCCACCAGGAGCTCTTCTTCGCCGACGAGCCGATCGAACCCGTCCGGCACGAGGAGGCGGCGGCGACCGGCCCGGTCAGCGAGGTCACCGTCACCCTGGACGGCCGCTCCACCACCGCACTGCTCCCGCGCGAGCGCACCCTCCTCGACTCCGCATCCCGCCTGCGCCCCGACCTCCCCTTCGCCTGCAAGGGAGGCGTGTGCGGGACCTGCCGGGCGCGCATCACGGTCGGCGAGGCCGACATGCGCCGCAACTACGCCCTGGAACCGGCCGAGGTGGACGCCGGCTACGTGCTGACCTGCCAGTCCTACCCGGTCTCCGAGTCGTTGACCGTCGACTACGACAGCTGACCGGCGCCAGGACCCGGCACGGCTCGTCGACTTCACGCCGGTCGCGGCCCTGGCCCTGCCCCTTCCCCTGTACTGGTCATGAGCTTCGTCTTCCTTGCCCTGAGGCCTCACTCGGCGGCGGAGGGCGGCACGCGGATCACGCTCCAGTCGACTTCCGGGGCCCGCACTGCCGCCCTTTCGACGCCGGCCGCACGGACCAGCAGCTCTCGGGCGATTTCCCCGACGGCCCACGTGGGCGTGTTCGCGGCCAGGACGCGGCCCTCGGCGGTGATCACCACCGCTTCACCGCCCAGGTGCTTGAGCGAGGGAACCACGAGCTGCTCGAAGGCGGCCACCGGGACATCGGCCCCGACGACGCCGAGGAACTCACCGTGCATGATCAACGGCCGGGTGAACGTCAGGATGTAGAGGCCGGCGCAGTGCAGATCGACGTACGGTCCCATGACCGTGCCGTGGCCCTCGTCGCGCGGGATCACGAACCACGGCTTGACGGTGTAGTCGTAGAAGCTCTCACTGCGCGGATCCAGGTTCAGCCGCAAGGGGCGGGGGTCCCCCTCTCCGGTCCGCTGCCACCACTCGAGGTGGAAGGCGGCGTCGTCGAGCGCGTCGGGTGCCATGACCACACCGGTGCCGTTGAACATCTCGCCCCGCTCGCGCAGCAGGGCCTTGAGCGTCGGCCGCAGGGCGGCGAGATCGTTCGTCCCGGGGTGCCTGCCGCGCCGACCGCCGCTGCTCAGGCGCGTTCGCGCCTCGGCCTCCAGGACATCCAGCGCCGAGAAGACGGCGTCCACCGCTTCGCGGACGGATCGGCTGCACTGGACGATGCCGGTGGATGGGGTGCTGGTCATCACTGTGCTCCGTCAAGGAGGGAGGCGCGGCGTGCGCCCACCGGATCAGGCATCGGTCAACCGCAGATGTGTTCGTACCAGATGACGGGCGCCGGCGACCGTGTGTTCCTCGGCCAGGCGGCGCGCGGCCGTGGCGTCCCCGGCCGCGATGGCCACCAGGATCTCGTGATGCTGGTCGGCGAAGGCCGACGCGTCGGGGCCGTCGCCCACCGGCAGCCACAGCAGGGGGCCGAGTTCGGCCTGTAGCCGTACCTCCAGCCGCGTCAGCCGGACGGACTGCGCGGCGATGGCCACCTCGATGTGAAAGCGGGCGTCGGCCTTGCGCCGTTCGGCGGGGGACTCGGCCTTCCGCAGGGCCGTGATCAGCCGGTCCAGGCTCCGTGCCAGGTCGGAGGGGGCGCGTTCGGCGGCGAAGCGCGCCGCGGTCCCCGAGACGGCGAACTGCTCGTCGCCGAGGTCGCGCAGTTCGGCGATGCCGAGTTCCTTCAGCCGGGCCTGATGGATCCTGGCCAGGCCCTCTTCCGGGTCCCTGATGAAGCTGCCGCCGTTGCGTCCGCGCCGGGTCTCGACGAGTCCCTGTTCGCGCAGCATGGCCAGGGCCTCGCGGACGGTGCCGTTGGCGACACCGAGCTGGCAGGCGAGGTCGCTCTCGCTGGGTAGCTGTTCCCCGTCCGCCATGAGCCCGATGGTGACCGCTTCGGAGATCCGGCGGACCACCATGTCCGCCCGTCCGGAGTCGCTCAAGGGCGCGAAGGCGGCGCTCATCACCGGCGAGCGGCCTTCCACTGCCGCCACGGCCCCTCCTCGAAGGTCGCGCATCCGTCACGAGAGATCGTCGTCAGGCTATCAGTCAAACCGTTGTCCTTTGAACTTCAATGTAGTAGGTTTTCGCGCACTTGAGACGCCGGACATGACCGGCCCTCGTCCGCCTCCTCCTCGGCGCGGTCCCGCCGACATCCCTCGCCGCAGCGTGTTTCCCCCAAGGAGCCCGTCGATGAACGACGCCCCGCCGTCCCCGCCGCCCCCCTCCGACGCCGACGCCCGGCGCCTCGCCGCCCTCGGCTACGAGTCCGAGTTCAAGCGCGACATGAGCCTGTGGGCCAACTTCTCCCTCGGATTCACCTATCTCTCGCCCGTCGTCGGGGTGTACACCCTGTTCGCGGCCTCCCTGATGGCCGGGGGACCGCCGATGATCTGGGCGTTCGTGATCGCGGGTGTCGGCCAGCTGCTGGTCGCGCTGGTCTTCAGCGAGGTCGTCGCCCAGTTCCCGGTGGCGGGCGGGGTGTACCCGTGGGCCCGCCGGCTGTGGGGCCGCAAGTGGGGGTGGATGACGGGCTGGATCTACCTCCTGGCGCTGCTGTCCACCATCGCGGCGGTCGCCTACGGCGCCGGGCCGTACGTGGCCGCGGTGTTCGGCTTCGCCTCCAGCACCACGACGACGATCCTGTGTGCCCTCGCGCTCCTCCTGCTCGCCACGGTCATCAACTTCGGCGGTACGAAGGTGCTGTCCGCCGTCGCGGTGTTCGGCTTCGTGGCCGAGATCGTCGGGGCCGTCGTGGTGGGTGCCTGGCTGCTGATCGCCAACCGCCACCACGGACTGGGCGTGCTCTTCCACGGCTACGGGTCCCAGGGGGACCACTCGTACCTGTACGCCTTCGCCGCCGCGTCGCTCATCGGCGTCTTCCAGTACTACGGCTTCGAGGCCTGCGGCGACGTCGCCGAAGAGGTGCCCAACCCCGGCCGGCGCATCCCCACCTCCATGCGGCGCACCATCTACATCGGCGGCGCCGCCGCGACAGCGGTGTGCCTCGCCCTCATCCTCTCCGTCAGCGACTTCGGCGCGGTGATCTCCGGCAAGGACGCCGACCCCGTGACCACCGTGCTCACCGACGCCTTCGGCAGCGGCGGCGCCCGCGTCGTCCTGGTGGTCGTCCTGCTCTCCTTCATCTCCTGCGCGATGAGCCTGCAGGCCGCCGCCAGCCGCCTGACCTACTCCTTCGCCCGCGACCGGATGATCGCCGGCAGCCGGCTCCTGGCGACCTTCTCGGAGCGGCTGCGCGTACCGCCGTACGCCCTGCTGCTCGCGGCGGTCCTTCCCGGGCTGCTCATCGTGGGTTCCGCGTACTCCGCCGACGCCCTGGTGAAGATCATCTCCTTCTCCACGCTCGGTATCTACCTGGCCTTCCAGATGGTGGTCCTCGCCTCGCTGCGGGCGCGGCTGCGCGGCTGGCGGCCGTCCGGCGAGTACCGGCTGGAGCGCTGGGGCCTGCCGGTCACGATCGGCGCTCTCGTCTACGGCGTCGTCGCGCTCGTCAACATCTGCTGGCCGCGCACGCCCGGCACGCCCTGGTACGACAACTACATCGTGCTGGTCAGCGGTGTCGTCGTGGTGGGAGTGGGCGCCGTGTACATGGCCCTGGCCAAGCCGTACGAACGCGGCGACGCCCCGGCCGGCGACGCGCTGACCACGGCGGCCCCGCGGGAGTCGTCCGCGTCGCCCGCCTCCGTCTGAGGCGCGTCAACACCCTCGGTCCGCTTCTCGTACGTCCGCCGCGCCCCGTGCGACGGTGACATCCAAAGGTGGAGTCCAGCATGTCCACAACCCTGCCCACGAAGGCACTCGTCGACGGCTCCTGGCTGGACGGCGGCGCGGGCACCTTCCCCGTGTACTCGCCGCAGTCCGGTGAACTCCTCGCCGAGGTCACCCGGTGCGACGTCGACGACGTGGAGCGGGCCGTCGCCGCCGCCCGCCGGGCCCAGCCGCAGTGGGCCGCCACGCCCCTCATCGAGCGGGTCAAGATCATGCGCCGGGTGCACGCGCTGTTCGCCGAGCGGGCCGAGGACGTCGCCCGCACGCTGACCCTGGAGATCGGCAAGACCGTCGCCGAGGCCCGCGAGGAGGTCATCGAGTACGCGGCGCCGGCCTGGCAGAAGGCCGGCGAGGAGGTCCTGCGGCACCGGGGGCTGTCGTTCCCCTCCACCCAGGAGCAGACGAACAACAAGCGGCTGGTCATGAACCACCGCCCGCTCGGCGTCGTCGGCGTGATCACCCCGTACAACTTCCCCACCGACATCTCCTCGATCGCGCTCGCGCACATCGTCGCCGCCGGCAACACGGCCGTCTGGAAGCCCTCGGAGTTCGCTCCGATCAGTTGCAACCAGGTGGCGGAGATCTTCACCGAGGCGGGTCTGCCCGACGGGGTCATCAACGTCGTGCACGGGTTCGGCGACGTCGGCGCGGCCCTCGTCGACCACCCGCGCGTGGACGGTCTGTTCTTCACCGGCTCCACCGCCACCGGTGAGCGCATCGCACGTGCCGCGGCCCTGCGTCCGCACCTGCTCGAACTCGGCGGCGACGGGCCCTTCATCATCCTCCCCGACGCGGACATCGACGCCGCCGTGGAGGCGGCGGTCAACGGCTGCTTCTACTTCGCGGGCCAGGTCTGCACCTCGGCGGAGCGCCTCCTGGTCCACGAGGCCGTGCATGACGAGTTCGTCACCAAGCTGACCGCCCGCGCCGCCCTGCTGCGCATCGGGGACCCGGCGTCGGACGAGACCGACATGGGACCGGTGCGTAACGAGGCCGGCCTGCGGCGCATCGCCGAACATGTTCAGGACGCCCGCGACCGGGGCGCCGACATCGTCCAGTTCGGCAAGGAGGAGGGCCTGTTCTTCCCGGCGACCATCCTCACCGGCGTCACCCCCGACATGCGCATCGCCCAGGAGGAGACCTTCGGTCCGGTCGCCCCGGTCATCAAGGTCTCCTCGGTGCAGGAGGCCGTCGAGATCGCCAACTCCAGCGACCTCGGCCTGATCGCGTCGCTGTGGACCCGGGACCTCGCCACCGCCTGGCGGGTCGGGGAGGCCCTGCGGCACGGCACGGTCAACATCAACGAGACCAGCAACTACTGGGACCAGCTCGCCCCCTTCGGCGGCACCGGCAAGAGCGGCGTCGGCCGTGAGCTCTCCGGCTGGTTCCTCGACACCTTCACCGAGTCCAAGCTGCTCGTCTTCGAGCTCGGAGACAGCGAACTGCGCTACGACCGCCGCGCGGAAGGGGGTTGGTGACCATACGGACGTCGCGCTTCGCGGGCGTTCGCGCCGCCACCGTCCGCGCGGTCCTCGTCGTCGGCGGCTCTGCCGCACGGGCAGGCGACGACAGGGGCCCGTTCCACGCCGCGGCCGACTCCACTCGCGCGGTGACCGGAGGAACGGGCAAGGGGCGCGAGGCGCGCGGGCAGATGCGTCCGCACGCCCTCGACGCCAAGGCAAGCGCCTGCGGCTTCACGTTCCTCGTGGAGCACTGAGAAAATACATCCACTCTTGGAGGTCATGGATGGTGAGTGCGGTGGGTGTACCGCTCGGCTGGCTGACCCGACAGCAGGACCTGAGGCTGAAGGTGCTGGCGGGCCGAGGCAGCCTGGACCGGGACGTGGTCTGGGCACACAGCATCGAACTCGCCGACCCCGCACGGTGGTTGAACGGTGGTGAGCTCGTGCTCACCACCGGGCTCCGCCTGACGCCGGACCCGGCGGCCTGCCGGGACTATGTCGCCCGCCTCACGAAAGCCGAAGTGACGGCGATCGGCTTCGGGATCGGCCTGTCGCACGAGCAGGTGCCCGAACCGCTCGTCGAGGCGGCCGAGGAGGCCGGGCTGCCGCTGCTGGAGGTGCCGCTGCGCACACCGTTCCTGGCCGTGACCAAGGCGGTGATGGAACGCCTGGCCCAGTTGCAGTACGAGGGCCTCGCCCAGGCCTCGCGCATCCAGCCGCGGATGACCCGGGCCGCACTGCACGGCGGGGCCCAGGCCGTGGTGCGGGAACTGGCCGTCTCCACCCGCACGTCCGTCGTCCTGCTGGACCACGAGGGCCGGGCGCGCGCGGCCCATCCCCCCGGCGCCGGAGCAGTGGACGGCGGCCGGGTGACAGCACTGGCCGGAGCGGAGCGGGCGACGGCCGCGGCCACCTGCGACCAGGACGGAGTGACGGCCGTGCAGCAGGTCCGCGTGGGGCCACGGGTGCACGGCCGGCTGCTCCTGATGGCCGACCGCGCCCTGACACCGGTCGACCATCTTCTGCTCGGGCACGCGGCGTCGCTGGTCGCCCTGGAGGCGGAGAAGCCGCTGCGGCTGCGCGACGAGCAGAACCACGTCAACGGCCTGCTGCTGCGCCTGCTGCTGGACGGGGCCGTCTCCGCCGCCGTCGGCCGGGAGTATCTGGCCGAGGGGGGATTTCCCGTCCGCGACGGCATCCGTGTCCTGGCGTTGCGCGGCGGCAGCCCCCGCCTGGCCCTCGAAGCCGTCGGGACGGAACTCGCCGAGCGCGGACTGCCCCTGTTCGGCCGGGTGTACGACAGTTGCGCCGCGGTCCTGCTGCCGGCCGGGCACGCGGCCACGGCGCAGACGGTCGTGGACGGCGCGCGGGCCCGGCTCCGGCCGCGGCTGTCGGCCGGACTGAGCGCCGCGCACGATCTGGACGACGGGTCCGCGGCCCTGACGGAAGCCCTCAACGCCGCGTCGGTGGCCCGGACGCGGGGCGGAGGGGAGGTGGTGTCCTTCGAGTCGCTGGCCGGCCGGCTGCTGGTCGCCCTGCCGGAGACGAGACGGGTCCTCGCGACGCTGGCCGAGACCCGGCTCGCGCCTCTCGCCGCACACGACACCGCGCACGGCACCGACCTTCTCGCGTCCCTGCGCGCCTTCCTGGAGCACAACGGCGGATGGGAGGCGGCCTCCGCGGCGCTCGGCGTGCACCGGCACACTCTGCGCAGCCGCATGGAGCGCGTGCGCGGCGTGCTGGGTGCGGATCTCGACTCGGCCCATGTGCGCGCCGAACTGCTGATGGCGCTGTCCGCCTGGCAGGAGCCCGGCGAGATCGGCCGCCGCGGCTGACGGACGGTCAGGCGAGCGAGGCGACTTCCCCGGCGACGGCGTCCCCGAGCACGGACAGTCCCTCCCGCAGCAGGGCGTCGGAGATCGACAGGGGCGGCAGGAACCGCAGGACGTTGCCGTAGCTGCCGGCGGTCAGGACGAGCAGCCCGTTCTCGTGGCAGCGCCTCGCGATGCGGGCCGCGAGGCCGGGGGCGGGCACCCGGTCGCCCGCCGGCTCGACGAGTTCGATCGCGATCATCGCGCCCCGGCCGCGTACCTCGCCGATCTCCGGGTGCCGGTCTCCGAGTTCGGCAAGGGCTTCGAGCATGGTGTCGCCGATCTCCCGGGCACGCTCCAGCAGACCGTGGGCCTCGATCTCCTCGAAGACACCGAGCGCCGCCTCGCAGGCCACCGGGTTCCCGCTGAAGGTCCCGCCCAGACCGCCGGCCGGTACCGCGTCCATCAGCTCGGCGCGACCCGTGACCGCGCCCAGCGGCAGTCCGCCTGCGAGCCCCTTGGCCGTAGTGATCAGATCGGGCTGGATCCCCTCGTGTTCGCAGGCGAACATCCGGCCGGTGCGGGCGATGCCGGCCTGGATCTCGTCGACGATCAGCAGGATGCCCCGGGCCCGGCAGATGTCGGCGACGCTGTTCAGGAACCCCGGTGCCGGAACGACGAAGCCGCCCTCGCCCTGGATCGGCTCCACCAGCACGGCGGCCACGTTCTCCGTGCCCACCTGCCTGTCCAGCAGGTCCGCGAGGGCGTACGCGGCCTCTTCGGCGCACCGGTCCGGGCCGGTGGGCCAGCGGTACGGGTATGCCATCGGGGCCCGGTGGACATCGGACGGGAAGGGGCCGAAACCCTGCTTGTAGGGCCTGTTCTTGGCGGTGAGGCTCATGGTGAGCAGCGTGCGGCCGTGGAAGGCGTGGTCGAAGGCGACGATGCCGGGTCGGCCGGTGGCGGCACGGGCGATCTTGACGGCGTTCTCCACGGCCTCCGCCCCGGAGTTGACCAGGATCGTGCGCCTCTCGCCGGGGACGGGTGCCAACTCGTTCAGCTTCTCGCACACGTCGAGATAGGACGCGTACGGGTTGACCAGGAAGCACGTGTGGGTGAACCGGCGCAGCTGCGCCGCCGCGCGCTCCGCCACCGCCGGGGCGGAGTTGCCCACCGTGGTCACCGCGATGCCGCTGCCGAAGTCGATGAAGGAGTTGCCGTCCGCGTCGACGATCACCCCGCCACCGGCCGCCTCGACGAACACGGGCAGGCTCGCGCCGACTCCGGCCGGCACCAGGCGGCGCTGGCGGGCCAGCAGTTCACGGGAACGCGGGCCGGGGATCTCACTCACGACCCGCCGGACCTGCGCGAGATCGGGACCGCCGACCGGCCGGGAAGCACCGGACATGAATCGTCCTCCGGGGTGTGCAGGGATGGGAACGCCGAGCCAAGCACCGCCACCGGCCCACGGCCATGGACGGATCGGCGCGCTGTTCCCGTGGGACGCGGGACATCTCGTCGAGTGCGCCGTCGTGGGGCCGGTGTCCAGAATGACCACCTCACGAGCCCGAATCGCCCACGGCGGCGGGTACGGACGCAGGAAAGGAAGGCCGATGCCACAGAGTGCGGGCGCGAGCGCGACGACAGGTGGACTCTCCCGGTCCCCGCGGACCCTGCGCCACCTGGTCGCGGGGGAGTGGCGGTCCGGTGACGGCGACGAGTTCCGCGACGTCAACCCGGCACGCCCGCACGAGACCGTGGCCGTGGGGCGCCTCGCCCAGGACCGCGACCTTGACCGGGCCGTCACCGCCGCCCGGGACGTCTTCCCCCGCTGGGCGGCCACCCCGCCGCACGCGCGCGGCCGGATCCTGGACCGGGCCGCCGACGTCCTCGACGCGCACGCCGAGGACTGGGGGAGCGAACTGTCCTGGGAGGAGGGCAAGACCCGGGCCGAGGGCGTCGGCGAAGTACGGCGTGCCGCGGAGATCCTGCGGTACTACGCGAGCGAGGCCTCGCGCCCCGTCGGCGAGGTGTTCGCCTCACCGCGCCCGGGCGAGCAGATCCACGTGACGCACCGGCCGGTGGGAGTCGTCGCCGTGGTGACCCCTTTCAACTTCCCTGTCGCGATACCCGCTTGGAAGATCGCCCCCGCCCTCGGGTACGGCAACACCGTGGTGTGGAAGCCGGCCGGCCTCGTTCCGCTCCTGGCCGTACGTCTGGCCGAGGCGCTGGTCGAGGCGGGGCTGCCGGAAGGCGTACTGTCCCTGCTGCTCGGGAGCGGGGCCCTCGGCGGTCGCCTCGTCGAACATCCCGGCGTGGACGCGGTGACCTTCACCGGCTCGACCTCCGTCGGCCGGAGCCTGATCGCCGCGTGCGGCAGGCTGGCCCGCCCGGTCCAGACCGAGATGGGGGGCAAGAACGCGGCCGTCGTCCTGGCCGACGCCGATCTGGAACTGGCGGCCGGCGAGGTACTGGCCGGGGCCTTCCGCTCCGCCGGCCAGAAGTGCACCGCCACCTCCCGGCTCGTCGTCCAGGAACCGGTCGCCGACGAGTTCCTCACCCTGCTGACCGAGCGTGTCTCGGCCCTGCGCGTCGGTGACCCGCTCGCGGCAGGCACGGAGATGGGGCCTCTGGTCTCGTGCCAGGCCCGGGACGAGATCCACAAGGCGGTGGCCGCCGGCGTCGCCCGCCCCGGAGCGGACCTCCTGACAGGCGGCCGGTCCTACGACGACGACCGCATGGCGGGCGCGTACCTGCAGCCGACCGTGGTCGAACTCGCGGGCGAGGACCCGCTGTGGCGCGAGGAGCTGTTCGGCCCCGTGCTGTCCGTGCGCAGGGCCCGCGATCTGGACGAGGCGCTCGCGCTCGCCGAGGACAGCGAGTTCGGGCTCTCCGCGGCCGTCTTCACCGACGACCTGCGCGCTGTGACCGCCGCCACCGAGCGGCTCGACGTCGGCGTGCTCCACATCAACTCCGAGACGGCGGGCGCCGATCCGCACGTGCCCTTCGGAGGATCGAAGCAGAGCGCGTACGGCCCCAAGGAGCAGGGCCGCGCGGCGAGGGAGTTCTACACCCGGACCAAGACGGTGTACGTACGGGCGTCGGGCGCGGCCCGATGACGGGGGAGGGGCCCCTGTCCGGTGTGCTGGTGGCCGACTTCGGACGCGTCCTGGCCGCCCCGTACGCCACCATGCTGCTGGCCGACCTGGGCGCCGACGTGATCAAGGTCGAGCACCCGGTGAACGGAGACGACACCCGGGCCTGGGGACCGCCCTACGCCCAGGGCGAAGCCACGTACTACCTGTCCGTCAACCGGAACAAGCGCTCCCTCGGCCTCGATCTGCGCGACGAGCGTGATCTGCGTCGTGCGACGGAACTGGTACGCCGGGCCGACGTCCTCTTCGAGAACTTCCGGCCCGGCACCATGGACAAGTACGGCCTCGGCTACGACCGGGCCCGTGAACTGAATCCCGGGCTGGTCTACTGCTCGATCACCGGCTTCGGGGCGGGGGCGGGAGCCGCGCTGCCCGGCTACGACCTGTTGATCCAGGCCGTCGGCGGCCTGATGAGCGTCACCGGGCCGGCGCCCGGGCAACCCGTCAAAACCGGTGTGGCCCTGGTGGACGTCCTGACCGGACTGCACTCGGCGATCGGAGTCCTGGCCGCGCTGAGGCACCGCGAGACCTCCGGGGACGGCCAGCACGTCCAGGTCGATCTCCTGTCCTGCCTGCTGTCCAGCATGGTCAACCAGGCGGGCGGCTACACCCTGGCCGGCCAGGTGCCGGGCATCCTCGGCAACCGCCACCCGTCGATCGCGCCGTACGAGACCTTCCCCGCGAAGGACCGCCCGCTGGTCATCGCCGTCGGCAACGACCGGCAGTTCGCCGCCCTCTGCCAGGGCCTGGACGCACCGGGCCTGATCGACGATCCGCGCTTCGCCACCAACACGGACCGGGTCGCACACGTCGACGAGCTCGCCGCGCGGATCCGCGAGTCGCTGGCCAGGAGGACCGCGGCCGACTGGTTCGACCGCCTCACCCCGCTGGGTGTGCCCTGCGGTCCGGTCAACGACCTCGCGCAGGCCTTCGACCTCGCGGAAACGCTCGGACTGGGCCCGCGCGCCACGGTCCCCGGGCAGGACGGCGCCCCACTCCAGTTGGTGGCCAACCCGATCGGCCTGTCCCGCACACCGCCGCGCTACGAGCGCCGACCGCCAAAACTCGGCGAACACACCGAGGACCTCACGGCCTGGCTGGATTCCTGACACCGGTCACCGCCCCCGACAAACGATCACCACCACCCCCCTTGGAGCACACCATGAGCGGCGGCAAGCCGATGAAGGACCCCCTCGACCTGCTCGACATCTCCTCCGTCCTCACCGAGGAGGAGCGCGAGATCCAGGCCACCGTCGCCAAGTTCCTCGCCGACCGGGTCCGCCCGCACATCGGCGAGTGGTTCGAGAACGCCCACTTCGCCCGGGAACTCGCCCCCGAGCTGGGCAAGCTGGGGGTCCTGGGCATGCACCTGGAAGGCTACGGCTGCGCCGGCACCAACGCCGTCAGCTACGGCCTCGCCTGTCTGGAACTGGAAGCCGCCGACTCGGGCTTCCGCAGCTTCGTCTCCGTCCAGGGCTCGCTGTCGATGTTCTCCATCTGGAAGTGGGGCTCGGAGGAACAGAAGCAGGAATGGCTGCCCCGGCTCGCCGCGGGCGAGGCGATCGGCTGCTTCGGCCTGACCGAGCCCGACTTCGGCAGCAACCCGTCCGGGATGCGCACGAAGGCGGTCCGGGACGGCGACGACTGGATCCTCAACGGTTCCAAGATGTGGATCACCAACGGCGGCATCGCGGACGTGGCCACCGTCTGGGCGCAGACCGAGGACGGCGTCCGCGGGTTCCTCGTGCCGCGCGGCACGCCCGGCTTCACCACCCAGGACATCAAGCAGAAGATGTCCCTGCGCGCCTCCGTCACCTCGGAGCTGTACTTCGACAACGTACGGTTGCCCGAGTCCGCGCGGCTGCCGCACGCGCAGGGTCTGCGCGGCCCGCTGTCCTGCCTGAACGAGGCCCGCTTCGGCATCCTCTTCGGAGCCGTCGGAGCCGCCCGTGACTCGCTGCGGTCCGCGATCGAGTACGCCGACGCCCGCGTCCAGTTCGACCGGCCGATCAGCGCCTTCCAGCTCACCCAGAAGAAGCTTGCCGACATGAGCGTCTCCCTGGGCGGCGCCGCCCTCCTCGCCCTGCACCTGGGCCGCCTGAAGGACCAGGGCCGCATCCGCGCCGAACAGATCAGCGTCGGCAAGCTCAACAACGTCCGCGAGGCGATCGCCATCGCCCGTGAGTGCCGCACGATCCTGGGAGCCAACGGCATCTCCCTGGAGTACTCACCGCTGCGCCACGCCAACAACCTCGAGTCCGTTCTCACCTACGAGGGCACCAGCGAGATCCACACCCTGGTCATCGGCCAGGCCCTGACCGGTCAGTCCGCATACCGCTGACCCGCCCCGGGCCCCGGTTCCGGACGCGGAGCACGGCCCAGGACTTCGGCCTGCCGGACCAGGCGATCGTAGCGACCACCGGCGCGCCGGAGTCCTCGCCCGCGACGGCGGGGGCACCGCCGCCACGCCGGTCGCGGGAGCCGCAACGGTGACTCCGCCTGCGCGAAGCCCTCCGACCGGTGGCAGCCGGCGGCCGACGTCGTGATCGCCCGGCAGTAGCCCACCGACGGCGCCGAGCCGGTGAGCTGCCGCCCGGGACGCCGGTCTCAACCTTGCGAAATCCCCTTGTGGGCAAGGTACTTAGCGCGTCCGCGTCGTCCGATCGCCTCCGCCGGGCCGAGTATCCGCGGCACGATCCACGGGAACGACTCGAGGATCCGGCAAGTGATCGAGTCGCTGTACGGCAGGAAGTGCTCCAGCCGACGCTTGCGCAGCGCACGTTCGAAGACGTCCGCGACGTCGTCGGCCGTGCTCACCTTCCCCAGGAAGTTGAGGAGGCTGCCGTCGTGTGTCGCCTCGTGGAGCAGCATCGGGGTGTCGACGGCGCTCGGGTAGACGCCGCTGACCGCGACGCCGGTGCCGCGCAACTCGGCGTTCAGCGCGGCGAGGTAGGCACGCAGCCCCGCTTTCGCCGCCGAGTACGCCGCCGACCCGGGGAGCGAGAGGATACCGCCCATCGACACCGTGGCGACGATGTGCCCCCGGCCGCGCGCCTTCATGGTGCGTGCGGCGGCCGCCGCGATTTCCATGACGGATCCGAGCATGACGTCGAGTTGCAGCCGGAGCACGGCCGGCGTGGACTCGACGACGTCTCCGGGGACGATCACGCCCGCGTTGAGGAAGACCAGGTCCAGACGGTCGGCCCAGTCGTCCTCGATCCGCGCGCAGAGCACGGCGACGGCGTCCCGGTCGGACAGGTCGCAGGCGACGGGGACGGCATCCGCTCCGGCGGCGAGGGCCGCCTTCTTCGCGAGCGTCTCGTCGCGCTCGACGCACAGGAGGGTGCGGCCCTGGGCGGCGAGCCGGCCGCAGACCGCTTCGCCGATGCCGCCGGCGGCGCCGGTGACGAGGGCGAGGGAGGGACGGTCAGGCATGGCTGGGCTCCTTCGGCGGTTCGGACGCGGATGTCGAGGAGGGGGCGGAGGGTGCGCCGGTGCGCAGGGCGTCGAATGTGTGGTCGTCGACGTCGTGCCAGCCGAACCGGTCGCGAAGCTGTGCGAGGTAGGCCATGTACGTCGAGCGCTCGACGTAGTTGGTGTGGCGCGGGCTGTCGAGGTACTTGACGCCGCCGCGCAGGTCCGGGGTGTCGGTCTGCTTGAGCTGGGTCAGCTCGTCCTTGCGGGCGCCTGTCTCCCGGGCGTTGATGTCGATCATGATGAGCTGTGCCATCTCCTCGAACCGCTTGTAGGCGGCGTCCGCGAACTCGACGAACCCGAGCACGTACAGAGAATCCAGCTCGCGCGAGAAGACGTTGAGGTACAGCTGAGGGTGGCCGTGCTTCCACTCCAGCAGCCCGGGGTCGAGGAAGGGCATCCGATACTCGTAGCCCGTCGCGAGGACGATCTCGTCGACCTCGGCCTCGGTGCCGTCGGTGAACACCACCCCGGTCTCCGTGAGCCGTGCGACGTCGGGTCTCGCGACGAGGTCGCCGTGCGCCAGGTAGTGCAGCACCTGGGTGTTCATGATCGGGTGGCTGCTCAGGGCGTCGTGGTCGGGTGCCGGCAGCCCGAGGCGGGTCAGGTCGCCGACGAGCGTGTCGAGCAGGGCGTTGACGTCGCTGGAGAGCACGAGGCCCTTCGGAGGGTCGAGCTTCCCGGTGAGCAGGGCGTCGGTCGGCAGCCCGGCGACGTGCTTGGGCACGAACCGGTAACCGCGCCGGACCGACAGGTACGCCGTGTCCGCGTGCCGGGCGGCGTCGCAGGCGATGTCCACCCCGGAGTTGCCGGCGCCGACGATGAGCACCCGCTTGCCGCGGAACTCGAGGCCGTCCCGGAAGGTGACCGAGTGCCGGACCGTGCCGCGGAAGACGTCCCGGCCGGGCAGCGAGATCTCGTTGGGGTACCAAGTGACGCCGGGACAGACGATGAGTCCGTCGTACTCGTGGACCGTGCCGTCGGACAGCGTGACCCGCCACCGGTCACCGGCCATCGGCTCGGCGGACGTCACCTCCGTGCCGAAGCGGACGTGCCGGTAGAGGTCGTACTGCCGCCCGAAGTCCCTGATGTAGTCGCGGATCTCCCGCCAGCCGGGGTAGTCCGGAAGGTGTGACGGCATGGGCGCGCCGTAGAAGCCGCTGGTGTACTTGGAGCTGATGAAGTGGCAGCTGTCGTACATCGGGCTGCCCGCGTGGCCGGGGTCCCAGATCCCGCCGAAGTCCGGGTTGCGCTCGTACCAGTCGAACGGGACTCCCTCACGCAGCAGGTTACGGGCCATGATCATCCCTGACGGTCCGGCGCCGACTACGCAGTAGCGCCGCGTGTACGTCGGCCGTTCGTGCGGTGCGCGCCCGTCCGGGCGGTGACGGTTCCTGGTGCCGGCCAACTGGGTGTAGGCGAGTGGCCTGCGGGTCCGTAGCCGCAGCGCGGCGAGGACACCGGAGAGGGCCGTGACAACGATGAGTACCGGTACGAGGTTGATGAGCACGTTGTCCGTGCCGGTCAGGGTCGCGTAGTTGGTGGAAGCCAGGGCGAAGGCGGTCCCCAGCCCGAGCGTACCGACGACGGGCGCGACGACGCCCGAGAACAGCCGCCGGTCGCCGCGGCCGCGGAAGAACACCATGACCGCCAGCGCGGTGAATGCCTGCACGAGGACGATCGACAGCGTACCCATGCCGACGACCGCGGCGGCGATGGTCTCGTAGGGGTGCGCGCCCGCCAGGCCCAGCGTGCCGACGACGGCGACCGTCACCGTGGTGACGACGGCGCTGGCGATGTGCGGGCTCTGGTGCACCGGGTGGTAGCGGCCGAGCGCACGGGGCGCGATCTGCTCCCAGCCGAGCGCGAACAGGTAGCGGCTCGCGGCGTTGTGCAGCGCGATCCAGGACGCGAGGACACTTGTGCACAGCAGCACGGCAGTGGCGTCGAGCAGTGCGGTCCCGCCGTACTGCTCGGCGAGTGTGAAGACGAGGTTCCCGAGGTCCTTGCGGGCCCGCTCGGGCGCCGCGGTGCCGCCGGCGCCGCCGATCACGACCCATGCAGTGAGCACGTAGAAAACGGCGATCGATATCACCGATATATAGAGCGCGCGCGGGATGCTGCGGGCCGGATCCCTGGTCTCCTCGCCGTACAGCGCCGCCGACTCGAATCCCACGAAGCTCGTGAAGGCGAACATGAGGGCGATGCCGATCGAGCCGCCGAACAGCTGGCCGGGCGAGAACGATTCGGCCGGGAACGCGGCGACGCCCTTGTGCCCGACGACGAGGACGTCGAGAACGATGAGAACCGCGAACTCCAGGCCCATGAGGAAGCCGAGGAACCGCGCCGAGACGTCCGCGCTGCGGTGCCCGAACGCCGTCACGACGACGACCCCGACCGCGGTGAACACCCCCCACGGGACGTCCACTCCGGATTGGGCGAAGACCAGCGAGGTGAAGTACCCGAAAACCGCGGCCATGCCGACGGAGAGCGACAGGTAGCCCAGCGCCGCGACATACGCGGTCGCGGCACCGGCCGGCCTGCCGAGCCCACGGGCGACGAAGACGTAGAACGCGCCGTCGTTGACGACGCGCTTGCTCATCGCCGAGTAACCGACCGCGAAACACAACAGGACCGCGGCCGCCAGGATGTACGCGGCGGGCAGCGAGATGCCGTTGCCGCGCACGAGTGCGAGGGGCGCGTTGCCCGCGATCGCCGCCATGGGGGCCGCCGCGGCGATGACAAGGAAGACCACCCGTCGGGTGGACAGCACGCGACGCCCTCGGCTCGAGCCCGCTTGGGGCCCGTGTGCGGCCTGCCCGGAGCGTTCGTCTGGTTGATCGGTGCCCACGGTTCCTCCTCCTACTGCTCTCGGTGGTGTTGGTGGGCTGCGAGCGTACGCGGGATTTGGTCACGTGACCAGATATATTGGTCACGTGACCAAAGTGAGACGCTGTGCGAAACTGAGGCCCATGAGTGACGAACCCGTCGAGTCCCCGGAGTCGCCCAGCAGGCGTCGTCGCGCGCAACGCGCCACGAGCGAGGAGCTTGTCGCGGCGGCCGTACGGGTGATCGGCAGGGAGGGTGTCGCCGCCGCCACGACCCGCAAGATCGCCGAGGAGGCCGGCGTCCCGCAGGGTGCCGTCCACTATTGGTTCGCCGACAAGAACGAACTCCTCCAGGACGTGGTCCGTTCCATCGTCGAGCGCCTCGAGAAGACTGTCGCCATGAGCGACCGGCCGGGCGGCGGCGTGACGGTCGAGGACGTGCGGGCGGGTCTGCGGGCCGCGTGGGCCGAGGTGTCCGGCGACGACCCGGGCACCCAACTCGGCTACTACGAGCTCACCGCGCTCGCGTTGCGCAATCCGTCGATGCGCGAGCTGGCCCGGCAGCAGTACGGCAGCTACCGTGAACTGGCGGCGCGCGCCCTCGCCCCGATGCTCGCGGACGTCGAACCGCGACGGGCCGCCGCGGTCGCCCAGTTCGTGGCGGTCACGTTCGACGGCCTGGCGCTCGCCTGGCTCGCCGATCCCGAAGGCACGCAGCCCGAACAGGTCATCGATCTGCTCGCCGACGCGGTTTTCCAAGCGAGGAACGACGGCCCCGCCGCCACCGCGCATCCGTCGAACGCTGGTACCTGACGCCGGATCAGGGGGCTCCGTGTCGCGGGCCGGTGGTAAGGGTCTGCCGGGAATCAGGCGCTTCCGAAGCTGGGCTCGGGGGCGCCTGTCCGAAAGGCTTCAGCAGGAGAGCCGGGACATGCGCGACGGAGCAGCTCGACACGGCAGACGGCCTGCGGATCCGCACCGCCGCACGGCAGGCCGCGCCTGGATGTCTTGAGGTGCCGATATCGGCATAGTGGGCCCTTGAATGGCACGGAATCAGTGGCCAGTGGTCTGCGATAGCACGAATTTCATCGTCCTGCCCTTGCCTGGACAGTGAGTCCAGGGCACAGTGGGGTTCTGATCGCGCGCCCAGATCCGATCCGGCCGCGAAGGGCAGACCGGCCGTCAGACAAGCACGCACAGAGGTTGCAGCAATGACTCGCTTTCGTGATCGGGTGGCGATTGTCACCGGCGCCGGCGCCCCCGACGGCATCGGCATGGCTGTTGCCCGGGGACTGGCGGCAGAGGGCTGCCGGGTGGTGCTGGGCGCGACGTCCGAGCGGATCCACCGGCGTGCGGCGGAGATCGGCGCGGCCGCCATCGGTGTGGTGGCCGACCTGACTGTTGAAGAAGGCGCGGACACCCTGGTCCAGGCGGCGCTGCGACGATGGGGCCGACTGGACGTGCTGGTGAACAACGCCGGTATGACGTCGGTGACTTCGGGGTGGGACGCCGAGGACGACGTGGCCGCTCTGTCACTGGCCGACTGGAACGCGGGGCTGGCCCGTAATCTCACGACGGCCTTCCTGATGGCCCGAGCGGTCGTTCCGCCGATGCGGGCGGCCGGTTATGGCCGGATCGTCTCCGTCGGCTCCACCACCGGGACGGTCAACGCGATGCCTGGGCAGGCCGCTTACACTGCGGCGAAGGCGGGCCTGGTCGGGCTGTCCCAGGCGCTCGCCCTGGAGGTGGCCGGCTGCGGCATCACGGTGAACCTCGTGGCACCCGGTTACGTGGCGACCGGCTCACAGCTGGCCTTCGAGGCGAAGGCCGCGGCAGCAGGTCCCATCGGGCGCAGCGGGACGCCGGAGGAGATCGCCGCTTGCGTGTCGTTCCTGGCGCACGAGTCCGCTTCGTTCGTCACCGGTTCGGTCCTCGTGGCTGACGGCGGTCACAACCTTCCGGAGACCTGGCCTCGGGCCTGACCTCGTCGTCCGAGCTGAGGGTGGGCGTGTCCGGCGCCGCTTTTCCCGGCGTATTTCGCCACCGCCTGCTGGAGTTCGGCGATCACGAGACCGCCGTCAGCACGATCTTGCCCTGGATGTGGCCCTGAGCGGCCCGCGTGTGCGCGCTGCCCGCCTCGGCCAGCGGGTAGGTGCTGTCCACCCCCACCTGGAGCTTGCCCTCGTCGAACAGGCGCCCGATCTCGGCGAGCTGGGGGCCGTTGGAACGCACCTGAATGTTCGAGACCGTGATGCCCAGCCTCGCTGTCTCTTCCGGGTCGTACTGCGCGAAGAACACCGGAAGCATGGTGCCCCCGCGCTTGAGCACGGTCAGGAAGCGTGAGCTGTCCGGGCCACCGACTGTGTCGATCACCAGGTCGACGCCGCTGACCATGTCCGCGGCCCGCGTCCTGGTGTAGTCGATGAACTCGTCGGCGCCGAGCTTGCGCAGGAACTGCTCGTGCCGGCCCGAGGCCACCGCGATCACGTGTGCCCCCTTCCATTTCGCCAGCTGCACCGCGAAGTGGCCCACTCCACCGGCTGCCCCGTTGACCAGCACGGTCATCCCCGGCGTGATCGGCACCGGCTGGTGCACCTGGCCGGTGAAAGGAGACGGCACGTCGTGGCCGAGATCAACCAGGAACTGCCAGGCCGTGAGCACGGCCATCGGCGCCCCGGCCGCCTGCACGTGGTCGATACCGGTCGGCTTGTGAGCCAGGTCCGAAGCCGGCGCGGCCACGTACTCGGCGTACGCCCGGCCGTCGAATCCGGGGAACCGCAGCATGCCGAAGACCTCGTCACCGACGGCGAACCCCGGCACGTCCGGAGCGACCGCCTGGACCACACCCGACACGTCCGTTCCGGGGATCAAGGGGAACTCCAGCGTCGGCCTCATCCCGGCCGGCATGACCTTCATCCCCTCACGCAGGTACCAGTCCGGCGGGTTGATGCCGGCCGCGTGCACCCGGACGAGCACCTCGCCCGGGCCGATCTCGGGAACCGGCACCTCCTCGTACCGCAGAACTTCCGGCCCGCCCGCTGCGTGGAACTGGATCGCCTTCATCGCGCCTGTCGCCTTCCTCGGGAAACGTTGCTCCTTCAGTCAAGGCCCAGGACGCCATGGCGGTCCAAGACCGGTTCGGCAACCTCGTCATTCCGAAACGGCATGACGCGTACGCTGGAAGGGTGAACGATCTCGGACGGGATCTGGACCTGCGGCTGGTGCGCTACTTCACCGTGGTGGCGGCGCACCAGCACTTCGGCCGGGCCGCCGCCGAACTGCACGTGGCCCAGCCGGCGCTGAGCCGTCAGATCCAACGGCTGGAGAAGTACCTCGGCGTACGACTGCTGGACCGCGCCCCCCGGGGCACCCGGCTCACTCCGGCCGGCCGGATGTTCCTCCCCCGGGCCCAGGCCCTGCTGCGGGCCGCCCGCCAGGCCGAGCTGGCCGTGCGCGCACAAGCCGAGACCGAACGAATCACCATCGGCTACGTCGAAGACCTGGTGATCACTGCCGCCGTACGGGAACTGCGCCACCGTCACCCGGATGCCGAGATCGCCACCCGGTACCTGAGCTGCCGCGACGTCGGGGCGCTGTCCGACAAGCGCGTCGACGCCCTGATCGCGCGGGCCCCGCTGCCGCTCGCCGCCGACGACGTGTTCACCACCCCGCTGTACGAGGAGCCCCGCATGCTCGTGGTCGCGCGGGGCCATCCCCTGGCCGACCGCGCCTCGGTGACCGTGGAGGACCTGGCCGGCGAGGAGGCGGCGCCGTGCGCCTTCGAGACCGCGGACTGGACTTCCTACCGGATCCTCGGGGCCGGCGTGCCGCCGATCGAGAGCTACGAGGACAAGCTCGAACTCGTCGCGAGCGGCAGGGCGATCGCCGTGCTACCGGTCGGCGACCGGCGTAGCTCTCTGCGTCCCCACCTCGTGACCGTCCCGATCGAGGGCGCTCCCCCCAGCCCGGTCGTCCTGGTCAGCCGCAAGGGCGACCCGAATCCGATGATCAGGAATCTCCGACGGGCGGCCAGGGCCGTCCTGACCGCCCCGGCAGCCTGACCGGGACCAGCAGACCGTCGCGCATCTGCCGGTGTCGCCCCGGGTCAGGTGGTGCCGGCCCAGCGTCCGACCCTGTGGAACGGCGATCAAGTACGCCGTCTCGGCCAGGAACCGTTGCCGTATCGCGTGAGGACGCAGGGAGGGCAGAAGTCCGACCATGTCGACCCACACGTTTTTTCGGGGTCGTCGTCGAGATGCTCCGCAGCGCCGCGGGTCGGGAGCGGCAGCCCGGCAACGCCTGGATCACCATCCTGGCGTCGTTCTTTCGCTGGAAGTTCCCGGACGCCCTGAGCGGAGAACCCCCCTCCGCCCTGGGGTTCGCCGCCGATGCGGTGCCGCCCCCCTTGCGGCCGCGTGCGGAAATTGCCACGCTGGTTGTTCATACCGCTTGCTCCAGCTCTCACCACGGCGTTCGCGAGACCGCCGGCCCCGACCAGTCCCGGCTCGATACGTTCGTGCGCGCTGCTCTCCCTCCCGGCGCTGAGGCGCGTACACCGCGCCCGGGCACCACAGCGACTGGCCGGACAGCCGCCGCCTCACCTGTGGAGCACACCATGGACACGAGCGAGGAGGCCGCCCGCGGCCTGACCGACATCCAGGACTTCCTGTACCAGCAGGCCCACCTACGAGCGGCACGCCGGCGTGTCTCGGACTTCGTCGCACGGGAGCCGGGGCTGACCCGGGAGCAGATGTCGGACATCGAGCGCTGGTATCTCCAGGAACAGACGTATGTGGCCCACCTGGTGACCGAGCACATCGCCGCCAGCGTCAGCGCGGTGGAACAGCGGCATCGCGCCCGCTTCCGGCACTGGCTGCGCGGAACGCTGACCGCGATGCTCCTGATCACCGCGGCGATGGCGGTGTGCGTCACCATGGTGCTGGTCAGCGCGCAGTAAGCCGAAGGCCGACGCCGGCGGCAGGCCGAGGCAGGCCGGAGGCCGAGGGAACACGGAGAAGGGGCTGGGCGTCCGCGTCGGGCCCCTTCTCGGTCCTGCCACCGGGCCCCTCATGCGCTACTTCTGCCGGGCGAGCCAGTCGGCGAACCTGACCTCGCCGAGGTGCGCGTCCGGGCCCGGCAGCAGGGTGTCCTGCTGGAGCTCGGCACCCCAGTACGTGGCCTGCGGCTCCGTGACGATCTGGCGGGGGTCGTTCTGGGCGGCCAGGCCCATGCGGATGAACTCCTCCAGCTCGAACACCTCCGGACCACCGACCTCCACCACCCCGTGCACCGGGGCGCCGACCGCCGTGCGGCCCACGGCCGCGGCCACGTCGTCGGAGACCATGGGCTGGATCCGGCCGGCGGGCAGGCGCACGGTGTCACCCTCGGTGACCCCGTCGGCGAGCCCCTTCGCGAACTCGAAGAACTGGGTCGCGTGGACGATGGAGCAGGGAACGCCCGACTCCTTGATCAGGTCCTCCTGGGCCTGCTTGGCCCGGAAGTACCCGCTTCCCTGGAGCCGGTCGGTGCCCACCACGGACAGCGCCACATGGTGTCCCACACCCGCCTCGGCCTCCGCCTTGAGGAGATTGGCCGTGGAGGCGCGGAAGAAGTCCATGACCGCCTGGTCCTCGAACGAGGGGGAGTTGGACACGTCGACCACGACCGAGGCGCCCGCCAGGGACTCGGCCAGGCCCTCGCCGGTGAGGGTGTCGACGCCGGTGCTCGGCGCGGCGGCGACCGCCTCGTGCCCGTGCTCGCCGAGCCCGCGGACCACCTTCGAGCCGATGAGCCCGGTGCCACCGATCACTACGACCTTCATGAGGATTCCTCTCTGGTTCTCTTCTGGTGCTTCCATCAGAAGAGACCGCGCAGCCTCCTCGCGTGTGACACGCGGTCCGGGAAACCAGGAGAACGGGCGCGTCACCCCTCCAGCGACGCCACGTAGGGAGCCAGCTTGGCGGGGTTCATCACCCACAGAAGGCGCTCGATGCCTCGTGCCGACACATCGGCGGACAGCAGGGCCACCGGGTTTCCCGAGCCCGCGGCCGAGACCAGGACGGCCGGCCTGCCGTTGGCCTCGACCCAGCGCACCTGGGCCTGCGGCCAGAAGCGCGGGGCGAAGGCGACGAGGTACCGGGAGACGTGCGGCAGCCCGGACACCGGGATCCTCGACGCCCCGCGCACCCCGCCACCGTCGGAGTAGCTGACCACGTCCTCGGTCAGGACCTCCTCCAGCACCGACAGATCGCCCTGCTGCGCCGCGGCGAGGAACACCTCGAGAAAGCGCCGGTGCTCGGCGGAACCGACCGGCTCCCTGCGCTCCGCCGCCAGCCGCTTGCGGGCCCGGCTCACCAGCTGGCGGGCATTGGCCTCGCTGGTCTCCACGATGTCCGCGATCCGCCGGTACGTGTAGTCGAACGCCTCCCGCAGCACGTACGCGGCCCGCTCCACCGGGTTCAGCTTCTCCAGCAGGAAGAGCACCGCCAGGTCGAGCGCCTCCGCGCGCTCGGCACCCAGCTGCGGATCGGTGCTCGTGTTCACGGGCTCGGGCAGCCAGGGGCCCACGTACGACTCCCGGCGCACCCGGGCCGACCGGGTGAAGTTGATCGCCAGCCGGGCGGTCACCGTGGCCAGGAAGGCGGCCGGCTCCTGGACACCGGCACGGTCGGTGTTCTGCCACCGAACCCACGCCTCCTGGACGACGTCCTCGGCCTCCACGGCACTGCCGATCACGCGGTAGGCGATGCCGAAGAGCTGCGGACGCGCCGCGATGAACTCCTTCGTCGCCCGGTCGAGGGAGTCGGCGTGGTCACCGGCGCGCATCCATGTCCTCCAGGGTCGGACCAGCATGCTACAAGGCGGCCGGGCCCCGGCCGGGAGCCGGCCGCCGGGGTGTCGGCAGCCCCCTGGCAGGTCAAGGACCGGGCGGCGGCCGGCAAAGGCACGGGCTGGTGTCGGCCGTGTCGGCCTCATGCCTGACATGAGATGGCCGGGTGGTCATGTGGTGTTCATGTGGCCGCAGTTGGGCTGGGCAAGGGTGCGGTCGTTGTCTGTCAGCCGCACATCGGGAGGGCGCCATGACCACGCACACAGAGTCGACAGAGGACAGACCGGCGGGGGACACGGAAGGGCTCAGCCGCCGGCACGCGCTGGGTCTGCTGGGCACCGCGGGAGCGGGCGCCGCCGCCACCGGCCTGCTGGGAGCGGGTGCGGCCCAGGCCGCACCGCTCGCCGCGCCTGCCTTCCACCTCACCGCGGACTCCTCCGGCGCGCCCCCCGTCCAGGGCCTGCACCTGACCTTCGGAGCGGACCCGCGCACCCAGATGACGGTGTCGTGGATCACCGACCGTCCGGTGACCAAGCCCGTCGTGCGCTACGGCACCCTGGAGCACGGCTTCGGCTCCAGCAAGAAGGCACAGACCGTCACCTACGTCGACGGCACCTCGAACCGCACCGTGTACGTCCACCACGCCCCGCTCAAGGGGCTCACCCCGGACACGGACTACCTCTACCTCGCCACGCACGAGGGGGCGACCCCCGACAGCGGTACGTTCCGCACCGCTCCGCAGGGACGCCGGCCGGTCACCTTCACCAGCTTCGGCGACCAGTCCGCCCCGCAGGTCACCTGGGCGGCCGACGGCACCGTCGGCCTGGACGCCAACTCCACGCCCGCCACGAAGGACATCGTCACCGGTATCGAACAGGTCGCCCCGCTGTTCCACCTCCTCAACGGCGACCTCTGCTACGCCAACCTGGACGTCGACCGGGTGCGCACCTGGAACAACTTTTTCACCAACAACGCCCGTTCGGCGCGCTTCCGTCCCTGGATGCCGGCGGCCGGCAACCACGAGATCGAGAAGGCCAACGGCCCGCTCGGTCTCGGTGCCTACCAGACCTACTTCTCCCTGCCCTCCACCGAGACCGACGCCGAACTCGCCGGCCTGTGGTACGCGTTCACGGCCGGTTCGGTGCGGGTCATCGTGCTGCAGAACGACGACAACTGCCTGCAGGACGGCGGCGACATCTACATCAGCGGCTACTCGGGAGGCCGTCAGCTCGCCTTCCTGGAGAAGGAACTCAAGGCGGCGCGCTCCTCGCAGGACATCGACTGGGTGGTCGTGGCCATGCACCAGGTCATGGTCAGCTCCTCGGACGCCAACGGCGCGGACCTGGGCCTGCGCGAGAAGTACGGCCCCCTGTTCGACCGGTACGGCGTCGACCTGGTGCTGTGCGGTCACGAGCACAACTACGAGCGTTCCCTGGCCGTTCGCGGCGTCGTGGGCGGCAGCGAGACGCTGACACCGAACCCGGTCTCCCCGGCCACCGACGACATCGACGCCGACCTGGGCACCGTGCACATGGTCCTCGGCGGCGGCGGTGTCTCGGGCACCACGAACCAGAAGTTCTTCAAGGACGGCACCGGCAAGGTGATCACCGCCGTGTCCGCGACCGCCGGGTCGAACGGCAAGCGCACCTCCACCTACGTACCGGAGAAGGCGGTGTGGGTGGGCGTCCGGGACGTCGAACACCCCTACGGCTTCGCCGCCTTCACCGTCGACCCCGGCCGGCACGCCGGTGACACCACCCGGATGCACGTGACGTACTACAACGTGAACAAGCCGAACGGTGAGCTGTCGGTCTTCGAGACCTTCAGCCTGCACCGCAAGCGCTCGGACGGCCAGGCCGGCTGATCCCGCGACCAGCGGGAAACGCGGGCCGGGCGGCGACCGCCCGGCCCGCGCCGCGTTCCGGTTCGGGCGGGACGGCGGCCTTGGTCACCGGTGGGGCCGGGACCGGCGAACTCTCCTTGCGCCGACGAGAGAGAGCGGCGTGGCGCCCACTGGAAATACTTGGATTCGCAAGTATAGGCTCCCGGATGGGGGCGATTGGTGAGAAAAGCCGGACGCCGTCAGGAGAACCGTGGCGCCGTCACACCCGATCGATCTCACGGTTCGGCAACATGTCAAGCGTGTCGCGGTTCCGCCGGTTGACTGCCGCCCGGCGTGACGTGTGCGGCGGTGTCCGGCGGTGCCGCGGCGTTTTGGGGTCAACCACTCCTGGAAGGAAGTGCCGTGGCACCGGTGCTGGTCGGACTCGAAGGTCTGCTGGCGGGGGAGCGCATCCCGGTCCTGGACACCCGCGTCACCTTTGGGCGCAACTCGGAGAACACCGTCGTCATCTCGAGCCTGAGCGTCTCCCGCTTCCATGCGGAGATCGTCTTCGACGAGGACAAGGGTTACGTACTGCGCGACCTGGAGAGCAGCAACGGCACTCTGGTCAACGGGGAAGAGGTGGAGTCCCGGCTGCTGCAGCCGGGCGACGAGATCACCCTGGGGGACCAGGAGTTCCGCTTCGAGGTGGCCGACGCCATGGAGACGCTGATGGCGCTCTCCCTGCCCCGGTCCGTCACACACGGTGGGCAGGAAGGGGACAAAGGGCCCGTCCTGCGGGTCACCGTCGCCGGCGGCGGGCCCGTCGGGCTGTCCCTCGCCCTGCTCCTCGAGCACTTCCTCGGCCCCCAGGTACAGATCACCGTCTACGACGGCAGGTGGCGCAAGCAGGGCCGCACCGTCGTCTGGAAGGGCCAGGACGAGGGCAACGTACGGCGCCAGCAGGTCGTGACCGTGCAGAGCCGCCAGTACCTCGCGTGGCCCGAGGAGGTACAGGCGCGCCTCTTCGATGCGGAGCACTACACGGAGATGTGGCCCTCCGGCCCGGACTCGGTCGGCGACCACAGCCCGCGCAACATGCGCATCGCCTACATCGAGGACCGCCTGCTGGAGCTGGCGAACGAGAAGCGGGACCGGATACGCCTGATACCCGCCCGGTTCGACGCGGCTCAGCAGCAGGACGAGCTCGCCACCCAGCACGTCCTGGCCATCTGCGACGGCGGCCGGTCACGGACCCGGGACCACTTCGCCGCCCGGTTCGGCAAGGCCGACGAGTCGATCTACTCCCTCGACGGCCGCCACCTGCAGGACGTCGTCCTCGGCCTGCGCGTGAAGTCCGGCCTGCCCGACCCCATGGCGGTCCTGCTGACGGTCGCCCAGAACCGCTTCCTGCTCAACTCGCTGCGCGGCGAGGGCTTCCTCAACATGCGGCTGACCGACGCCGAGGCGGCCGAGGTGATCGGCCTGGACCCGGTCCGCCGCGTCTTCGAGGAGTGCATCGCCTCCCGGCCGTGCCTGATGGACCGCGACGAGTACGGAGACTTCCAGTGCTCGACGCACGGCACGCTCTTCCTGCCCGCCCTGGTCAAGGGGTCGGCCCTGTGGCGCCGGGTGCGCGAGGGACTGCTGCTGTTCGGCGTCGAGTCGGACGACCTGACGGCGGTCACGAGCTTCCGCCTGGACATGGTGCAACGCCCGCGGTTCTCCGCCGAGTTGCTGCCTCCCACCACCACCTCGCCGGGCACGTACGGGTTCCTGCTCGGCGACGCCGCCAACGCGATCCACTTCTGGCCGGGCCGCGGTCTCAACAGCGGCCTCGCCTCCGCCATCTCGCTGGCCCGTTCCCTCAACGGGGCATGGAACGGACGGTCGTTCCGGGACGCGGACTTCCTCCGGCACGAGGCGGCGATGTCGATGCTTCAGTACCGGCACAAGAGCCGGGCGTGGAAGGCGATGGTCACCACCGACGACCAGGGTGCCACCTGGGCGATCAAGGACATCATCGGCCACGGCATCGACGGGATCCCCGAAGAGCCCGACCGCGAGGCGGACACCAGGACACTGCTGGAGCGCATGCAGGCCATCCGTGCCCGCCTGGAGCCCCGCCTGCCGGGCATGCCGGACGACGAGGCGATCCTGGAGCGCCTGCGCACCCTGCAGCCCGCCACCCTGCGCATGCTCGTCCTCAGCGGCGCCTGGGACACGCTGACGATGGGCGGTGAGGAGGTCGACATCGACATCTTCTACGGCCAGGACTCGTCCGCGGCCGCCGCGGCGGTGGAGGCCCTGGAACCGGCCGCCCAGGCCTGACCGCCAGGCACCCGGGCGTCTGCGGGCGAGACGTCCGGGCAGCCGCCGCCCGCCACGGCGAACGCCGTCACCGCGGACCGGCCCCGTCACCCGACCCTCCCCACCGGAGCCACGCCCACCGGCGGGCGGGTCGGCCCCGCCCCCCTTCCTGCGCAAGCCCTGCCTCGTGGACGCAACCGCGAGGCAGGGCTTGCGCGGTTGTGCTCGGTCGGCCGGAGGCGCGGCTGGACGGGGCATGCCCCAGCACCGCCGGGCGCTCCTCTCCGTCGGAGCCGTCCTGAGCCGATCGCAGCAGCAGAGCCCTGCGGGCGGCCCCGACGTGGCGGCGCATCGCGGCGACGGCCGCGTCGGGGTCGCGGGGGAGTACGGCCAGGAGGACGGCCTGCTCTGACGAGGGGGTGGAGCAGCGTGTCGTAGGCGCGGTACGCCGGCGTCGGCTCAGCACGCGCTCCCTGCCGGTGCCGACGGCGATCTGAGGGGCGCTGATCTCCGCCGCGGCCCTGGCTTCGACGCTGGCGGTGGCGCTGGTCGCCCTGGTGTTCGTCGGCTCGGCCTGCACCGATGGGCGGTCCGGCGGCGACCAGCGACTTCGCCCGGCTGTTCCTGCTCCCGGGCGTCGCCCACTGCGGTGGCGGCCGGGGCCCGAGCAACCTCGACGCCCTCACCGCGATCGTCGACTGGGTCACGAAGGGCAGGGCTCCCGACAGCCTGCTGACCACGTCGGTCGACAGCAGCGGAACGGTCACGTCCTCCCGCCCGGCCTACCCCTTCCCCTACGTTGCCACGAACACCACGGGCGGACCGTCCGACGACCCCTCCAGCTACCCCCCCGTGCAGTCCACGGCCGAGGCGGGCCTGACGCTGAACTGGCTCGGCTCCTTCCGCTCCGGTTACGAGACGGTCGGAAACTGGGTCCACGGCAAGTGGGTGGTGACCAAGGAGAAGGCGTGAGCGCCTGACCGGCGGGCCCGGCGCGCCTCCGACAGCAGGGCGTCGGGCCAGGGCGCCACGGGTGGCGTGCGGCCGCCGCCGGCCCCTGGGCTGCCTCCCGGCGGCAGCCCAGGCGCGGGCCGCCCGGGGCCGGCACGGCTGGGGCGCGCACCGGGACAGCGACCAGGCGTTCACCTGACTCTCGCCGAAGTCGGGTTGGGGCCGAGCGAGGGGTGTGACGGTAGTTT
The DNA here is from genome assembly GCF_040686075.1 of Streptomyces sp. NPDC086519. Classification (NCBI taxonomy): domain Bacteria; kingdom Bacillati; phylum Actinomycetota; class Actinomycetes; order Kitasatosporales; family Streptomycetaceae; genus Streptomyces; species Streptomyces sp. NPDC086519. The sequence goes on along the minus strand of NZ_JBFBJL010000011.1, from coordinate 1,990 downwards.
CGCTCGTGCGCTGAGCGAGCCGGGCCGGGTGTGTTTCGCCCTGCCCGGAGAGGCCCGCGGCCCGCGACCTGGCAGTGCCTGGTCCTGGACGGCGGCCCTCCGGCGGCCCCGGCCCTCTGACCGGCGGCCCGGCACTCCGCCGGAACTGCCCAGGGCGGCTGTCCTGGTGGCTGGGACTGCCCCGAGCCCTCTGCGCCGGGCCTCAGGACCATGGTGGGCATTTCCCACCGGGCTCCATCGGGCCCTGCGGGGTGGGCGAAGGGAGACACACATGGCAATCGGGCCCGCCGACGTCTCGGAGCCGACCGAAGTCGACACCGGGCGTCTGGAGGACGCGTCACCACGCCGCGTCCTGCTGATCGTCCTGGCGATCGTCGCCGCGACGGAGATCGTCCCGTTCCACTACTCGTTCATCAGTATGTCCGTGCGCCTCATCGGACCGGACTTCCCCTCGGCCGGCAGCCAACTGGCCTGGCTGAACACGCTCTACGCCCTGGTCGGCGGGGTCACCGTGCCCATCGCGGGCAAGCTGTCCGACATGTTCGGCAAGAAGAGCGTCATCCTCGTGTGCCTGCTGTTGTCGATGGCCGGCTCCGCACTGGACGCTCTCACCCACTCCTGGTCCGTGCTGCTGGTGGGCCGTGCCCTCCAGGGGCTGGCATTCCCGGTGCTCGCGATCTCGTACGGCCTGATCCGGGACCTGGTGCCGCGCCGCATGGTCGCCGTGGCCATCGCCGTCGCGGGTGGCGGCACCGGGTTGGGGGCCGTGCTCGGCCCGATCGCGGGCGGCGCGCTGACCGACCACTACAGCTGGCGGTCCCTGTTCTGGTTCTGCGCGGCCTACACGGCCGTCACGGGCCTGCTCATGCTGATCGTGGTCCCGGAGAGCAAGCTGCGCGTGCGGTCCCGGCTCGACTACGTCGGTACGGTACTGCTCGGCGCCGGAGTCGCCCTGGTGCTGGTCTATCTCAGCCGGGGCAGCGACTGGGGGTGGGGCCGTCCCGCCACGCTCGCCTGGCTGATCGGCGGCCTGGCGCTGCTCGTGATCTTCTACGGATGGGAGACCCGGACAGCCGAACCGATCATGGACCCGGCGCTGCTGCGTTCCTCCCGGCTCATGTCCCTGCTGGTGTGGGCGTTCCTGCTCAACGTCTGTACGCAGGGCCTCAGTTACCTGCTGGGATATCTGGCCGAGGGGCCGGGTGGCGCCACGGGCGACGCGCTGAAGCAGCAGGTGGCGGCCGGCGCCGCCCAGCAGGCCGCCCAGCAGTCGGGGGCACCGGTGGCCAGTCTCCAGCAGTTCTTCACCGTGCAGGGCGAACTGCCGGGGATGAACCTGACGCTGTTCCAGTTCACGGTCCGGGTTCTGCTTGTCATGTCCGTGCTCTATGTGGTGGTCGCTCCGCTCACCGGATGGGCCGCCACCCGGTTCGGGCTGAGGCTGCCGGCCGCCGCATGCGCCTTCTTCTTCGGCCTCGGGAGTCTGCTGCTGTTCTACTACCACGGCAGCGTCCTTCAACTCGCCCTCTGCGCACTGCCGCTGGGCGTGGGCGCGGGCATCTTCCTGGGCACGGTGCCGAACATGCTGATAGAGGCGGTGCCTCAGGAACAGCAGGGGGCGAGCGCGGGGATGTACGGGGTGTTCGGCAGCTTCGGCAGTGCCGCCGCGACAGCCGTCGCCGCCGCGGTCATGGCCGCCCATCCGCTGGTGCTGCACGTCAGCATGCCCGGCCATGAATCCGACACCGAACTGCGCTCGGGCGCGCTGGCCCAGCTGTCCACGGAGACCGCCTACACCCGGTTGTTCCTTGTCTTCGCCGGTGTCGCGCTGGTCGGCCTGGTCGTCGGTCTGTCGATGCGGCACTTCCGGCAGCCGGCCACGGGCGGGAGGCGGGCCCGGCCGTGTGGATGTACTCCTCCGGCCCGGCGTTCGCCGGCATCCTCTACGACGAGGGCAACGAGGTCCAGAAGAAGATCGCGCAGATCGCCG